>CBININ010000014.1:0-17320 GCA_966250755.1 uncultured Gammaproteobacteria bacterium
GGCCGCCGAGCTTGCCCTCGGTGCCGACCTCGCGCGCCACGCGCGTCACCTCGGCCGCGAAGGATCGCAGCTGCTCCACCATCGTGTTGAGCGTTTCCTTCAGGTCGAGCAGCTCGCCGCGCACGTCCACGGTGATCTTGCGCGAGAGGTCGCCACGCGCGATGGCCGTCGCCACCTCGGCAATGTTGCGCACCTGCGCCGTCAGGTTGGAGGCCATCGAGTTGACGTTCTCGGTCAGCTCCTTCCACACGCCCGACACGCCGGCCACCTGGGCCTGGCCGCCGAGCTTGCCCTCGGTGCCGACCTCGCGGGCCACGCGGGTCACTTCGGCCGAGAAGCCGTTGAGCTGGTCCACCATGGTGTTGATGGTGTCCTTCAGGGCGCGGATCTCGCCCTTCACGTCCACCGTGATCTTGCGGCTGAGGTCGCCTCGCGCCACGGCAGTGGTCACCTCGGCGATGTTGCGCACCTGCGAGGTCAGGTTGGTCGCCATCGCGTTCACGGAGTCCGTGAGGTCCTTCCAGGTGCCGGCCACGCCGGGCACGACCGCCTGGCCGCCGAGCTTGCCGTCGGTGCCGACCTCGCGGGCCACGCGCGTCACTTCCGAGGCGAAGGAACGCAGCTGGTCCACCATCGTGTTGATGGTCTCCTTGAGCTGCAGGATCTCGCCGCGCACGTCCACGGTGATCTTGCGCGAAAGGTCGCCGTTCGCGACCGCGATCGTCACCTCGGAGATGTTGCGAACCTGGCCGGTGAGGTTGGACGCCATCTGGTTCACGGATTCGGTCAGTTCGCGCCAGACGCCCGACACCCCCTTCACCTTGGCCTGGCCGCCGAGCTTGCCCTCGGTGCCGACCTCGCGCGCCACGCGCGTCACCTCGGACGAGAACACCGAGAGCTGCTCGATCATGGTATTGACGATGGTTGCCGAGCGCAGGAAGGCACCTTCCAGCGGGCGGCCCTCCACTTCCAGGCTCATGGTCTGGCCGAGGTCGCCCTTGGCGACCGCGGCGATCGTGCGGGTCACGTCCTGGGTCGGCCAGAGCAGGTCCTCGATCAGGTTGTTGACCGAGCCCTCCATGTTCTCCCAGGCGCCGCCACGGCCTCCGAGGGAGAACCGCTGCCGTGTCTTGCCCTGCTTGCCCACCGTGTAGCCGATGCGCTCCAGCTCGCTGGCCATGCGCTCGTTGGCGGCGATGATGTCGTTGAAGGCGTCGGCCAGCTTGCCGTGCACGCCCTCCCAGTCGCCGCTGACGCGGACGCTGAAGTCGCCGGCCTGCACCGACTGCATGGCGCGCAGGAGCACGCGCAGCTTGTCGTCGGCCGAAGGCGTGTCGGTGGCGCGGCTGCGTGCCGGGCCCTGGGCAATCGGTGTGCTCACTCGCGTTGACCTCGCTGGGAATGCCTGGCGCTCGCGGCGCGACGCGAGCGCGGGAGAGGCAAGCATAGTCAACGGTTCACCTGCGACAAGTCGCGTGGGCTTTCGCACGCAACGACAGCTGAATGCCGCGGATTTCGTGCAGGCTGCAAGCCCATGGGCCCCGCGATCGTGCAGCTTGCAATGCCCGGCGCGATGCGCATGGACGCGTGCGAGGGCGCTTTGCGCGAAAGCGCGCGGAACGCGGCGGCGCTATTAAGCCGGCCTTCAGGCCAGCGGCAACTCCAGCGTGAAGACTGATCCGCCGCCCTCGCGCGACTCGTACCAGAGGTTGCCGCCCATGGCGCGGGCCTGCTGCTTGGCCAGGGCGAGGCCCAGGCCGGTGCTGCTCTCGCCGTCGGTGGGCTCGGTGGAGATCTTCGAGAAGCGCTGGAACAGCCGCGCCTGTTCTTCCTCGGGGATGCCCGGGCCGCGGTCCATCACCTGCATGCGGCCGAACTTGCCGTGGCGGCCGGCGCCGATCGAGACGCAGGTCTCGCGCGGCGAATACTTGATGGCGTTCGAGACCAGGTTCTGCAGCACGTGCGCGACGCCGGCCCGCAGGCCGGACACGATCACCGTCTCGTGTTCGAGCAGCTCCAGCCGGATGGCCTTGGCGGCGGCGCTGCGCCCGAGCAGGTCGACGACGTCGCAGAGCATCTGCCGCACCGGCAGCGGCTCGATGGCCGCGCCATGGGCCTGGTGCTCCTGCTGCTCGAGGAAGGCCTGCAGGAACAGCATGCCGGAGTCCGCCGAGGCATGGATGGAGTCCACCAGCCGCCGCTGCGCCGGCTCGGCGGCCACCGCGCCGCCCAGCAGGTCGGAGGCGAACAGGATGTTGGCGAAGTAGTTGCGCAGGTCGTGCGCGACCAGCTCGGCCATTTGCTGCTTTTCCTGCGCGAAGCGCTGCAGGGCGTCACGGGAGCGCTTGAGATCGGCATGCGTGCGCACCCGCGCCAGCAGTTCCTCGGCCATGAAGGGCTTGGTGAGGTAGTCGATGGCGCCGGAGGCGAAGGCGCGGATCAGGTTCTCGCGGTCGTCGTCGGCGGTCAGGAAGATCACCGGCAGGTCGTGCAGCACCGGGTCCTCGCGCATCTGCCGCAGCACTTCGAAGCCGTCCATGCCCGGCATGCGCATGTCCAGCAGCACCAGGTCGGGGCGGCGCGAACGCGCCAGCTCCAGCGCCTCGAACCCGCCGGCGGCAGGCACGCCTTCGAAGCCCGCGCGCGCGAGCAGCGCGCACACCATCTGCACGTTGTCGGGCTGGTCGTCCACCACCAGCACCCGCGCCTGGGCAGCCGCGCTGCGGGCGGCCGGCTCGATCACGATCTCAGACGCCATAGGCCTTGCGCTTCCGGTAGAGGGTGGAGCTGTCGATGCCGAGCGTGCGCGCGGCGGCTTCGAGCGTCTGGCATTTGGCCAGCACGCTCTGGATGTGCATGCGCTCGAGTTCCTCGAGGGAGTACGGCGCCCCCGGCACCACCGCCGGCGCGGCGCTGACCGGTCGGCTGATCGCCAGGTACTCCGGGCCGACCTGCGACTCGGGGCAGAGGATGACGGCGCGCTCGATGATGTTCTGCAGCTCGCGCACGTTGCCCGGCCAGCGGTAGTCGGCCATCAGCGAGAGTGCCGCCGCCGACAGCCCGCGCGCCGGCATGCCATAGGCGGCGGCATAGCGTTCGAGGAAGCCCTGCGCCAGCGGCTCGATGTCCTCCGGCCGCTCGCGCAGCGGCGGCAGGGTGATGCTGACGACGTTGAGCCGATGCAGCAGGTCCAGGCGGAAGGCGCCGTCCTCCACCATCTGCTGCAGGTCGTGGTTGCTGGAGGCGATGATGCGGGTGTCGGCCTTGATGGTGACCGGGTCGCCGACCCGCTCGTATTCCTTGTCCTGGATGAAGCGCAGCAGCTTGGGCTGCAGCGGCAGCGGGAAGTCGCCGATCTCGTCGAGGAACAGGGTGCCGCCCTCGGCGTGGGCGATGCGGCCCAAGGTGGCGGGCGACCCGCCCTCCCCCGGCACGGCGGCGCGCCCGAACAACTCGGCCTCGATCATCTCCGCCGACAGCGCCGGGCAGTTGACCGTGGCCAGCGTCGCCCGGGCCCGCGGTCCGGCGGCATGGATCGCGGCGGCCAGCATGCCCTTGCCGGTGCCGCTCTCGCCCAGCAGCAGCACGTTGGTATCGGTCTGCGCCACCTGGTCGGCGATCCGCAGCGCCTCGTTCATGCGCGCGTTGCGCGAGGCCATGCGCACGCCGTCGGCGGCGGACTCGCGCTCAAGGCTGTCGATGCGGTCGAGCAGGCGGCGGGTGTCGAGCTGGCGCGCGACCGCGATGCGCAGCTGGTCGGGCGAGCACGGCTTGACGAGGTAGTCGCAGGCGCCTTCCGAGATCGCCTTCACCGCCTCGGGGACGCCGGCATGGGCGGTGACCATGATGACGCGCATGGCGGGCGCGAGTTCGCGGAAGCGCGGCAGCGCATCCAGGCCGGAGTCGCGGCCGATGCTGCGGTCGAGCAGGCAGACGTGGAAGGGCTGCGTCGCCGCCAGCCGCAGGCCGTCGGACAGTTTCTCCGCGGTCACGACCTTGTGGCCTTCCAGTTCCAGGCAGGCAGCGAAGTTCGCCAGCAGTTCGCGGTCGTCGTCGATCGCGAGGATGCGTCCCTTCAATGCCTTGTTGCGCGCCATGCCGCTCCTCCGCCGGTTGCCGGACCGCGATTATCGCAGGCTGCATGGCCGGTTCATGCAAGGCCTGCGAAATGCAGGCGTTCGAAATCGTTCAGCTTGGGACCGGCCACGGTACGCCGCCCGGCGACGAAGGGCAAACGGTGACCCGCGGCGTTGAACGAAGGCGCGCAGGCGTTGAATTTGTTGATCGCGCGGCTACGGCCGGTATTGGGCACGGGTTAATTCCCGCCGGTGCAAGATTCAGACTCCCGGAGCGGGACGCGGCGCGAGAAGCGCGGCGAATTTCTAAGGAGAGAGAACGATGTCCGACATCAAGAAGGATCATTCGATCGGCGCCGGCACCGGCGCGGCCGCGGGCGCCGTCACCGGCGCGACGGTGGGTGCGGTCGGTGGCCCGGTGGGCATGGCGGCCGGTGCGGTCGTCGGCGGCATCATCGGTGCGGCGGCCGGCGACAGCATCGCCGAAGCGGTCAACCCGACCGAGTACAAGGACCACTGGCGCAACAGCTACCAGAGCACGCCGTACTACAGCTCGGGCCGCGAGTGGAACGACTACGAGCCGGCCTACCAGCTCGGCTACAACGGCTACGGCGCCTACCGCGGCAAGCGTTTCGAGGACGTCGAGCCCGACCTGGAGCGCAACTGGGAAGCCACCAAGGGCAATTCGCGACTGGCGTGGAACGAGGCCAAGGGCGCGGTGCGCGACGGCTGGCACTACGTCGAGCGCGCGCTGCCGGGCGACGCCGACCGCGACGGCCGCTAAGTCCCCGCGGCAGTTCCGACACGGGCCGCGGGAAACCGCGGCCCGTTTTCGTTCGACGCCGCCGACGCCGCGGCGACCCTTCCTCGCGGAGCATTTGCATGAACCCCACGCGCCTTGCGGCGATCGCCCGCTTCCTGCTCAAGTACCGCAACGCCGGCGTGCTGGCCGGCGTGCCGCTGGACGACCCGATGTTCCAGGCGGTGGACCCGGCGACGGTGGAGGCGGGCAAGCCGGAGGAATTCGTCCGCGACCTGGAGGCCCTCGGTCCGACCTTCGTCAAGGTGGGCCAGTCGCTGTCCACCCGCCCCGACTTCGTGCCCGCCGCCTACATCGCCGCGCTCGAGCGCATGCAGGACGCGGTGACCGAAGTGGACCCGCAGACCATGCGCGCGGTGGTCGAAGAGGAACTCGGCGTCCGCATCAACAAGCTCTTCGCCACCTTCGAGGACAAGCCCATCGGTTCCGCCTCGCTCTCGCAGGTGTACGCCGCCACGCTGCGCGACGGCCGCCCGGTCGCGGTGAAAGTGCAGCGACCGGACGTCGCCGCCACCCTGCGCGAGGACCTCGACCTGCTGGCCCGCGTCGCCGGCACGGTGTCGATGGTCAGCGACGTGCCGCACCGCTATGGTTTCGGCGAATGGGTCGGCGAATTCCGCAAGAGCCTCTCGGCCGAACTCGACTACCGGCGCGAGGCCGAGAACCTCGAGACCTTCGCCCGCAACCTCGCGCCCTACCCCGACATCGTGGTGCCCCAGCCGATCTGGGACTATTCCTCGGCGCGCGTGCTGACCATGGCCATGGTCCCCGGCCAGAAGGTCACGAGGATATCCGAACTGCGCCGGATCGATCCGGCCGAGCCGCTGGGCGAACTGGCGGCCGACCTGATGCGTGCCTATCTCGACCAGGTCTTCGTGCACGGCCTGATCCATGCCGACCCGCACCCGGGCAACGTGTTGCTGACCGACGACGGCCGCCTGGCCCTGCTCGACCTGGGCATGGTCGCGCACGTGCCGCCACGCCTGCGCGACCAGCTGCTGCGGCTGCTGCTGGCGGTGGTGGACGGACGCGGCGAGCAGGCCTCGGAGACCTTCGTGCACCTGGGCACGCGGCTGGAGGACTTCGACGAGGCGGGCTTCGGCCGCGAGTCGGCGCGCCTGATCGCGCAATACTCTTCCTCGCTGGAGTTCGGCCACTCCGAGGGCCGCCTGCTGCTCGAACTGACCCGCGTGGGCGCCGCCTGCGGCCTGCGCGCGCCGGCCGAACTGCCGATGCTGGGCAAGACCCTGCTCAACCTCGAGTCGGTCTGCAATGCGCTCGACCCGCGCATGCCGGTCAAGGACGTGATCGAGGGCCACCTGCAGGACGTGCTGGGTCGGCAGATGCGGCAGATGTTCTCGACCAACCGCATCGCCAGCGACATGCTCGAGGTGCAGGAATTGCTGCGCGAGTCGCCGCGTCGGCTCTCGCAGATCCTGCGGACCCTGGCCGACAACCGCTTCCGCGTGCACGTGTCGGGTCTGGAGGAGTCACGGCTGATCGAAAGCTTGCAGAAGATCGCCAACCGCGTGGCCGTCGGCGTGATCACCGCCGGCCTGATCCTGGGTGCGGCGATGATGATGCGCATCCCGTCCAGCACGCACATCTTCGGCTATCCGGCGCTCGCGCTGGTGCTGTTCCTGGTGGCCTTCTTGCTCGGCGCGACGCTGGTGGCCAGCAGCCTGGTCAACGACCGCCGGGCCAAGCCGCGCGAGGACCGCGATCCGATCTGAGTCCTATCCGCGCGCGTCAACGTCGCCGCAAGCGCGCGGCATGGCACGGCCCATCACTTGGGCAGCCGTTGGTCCAGCGCCGCGATGCCATCCCAGGGGTCCTTGCGCAGCGAGGCCGCGCGCCGCAGCGCCCGCGCGAGGTCGAAGGCGCCCGGCCCCTCCACCTTGCCCAGTTCCTCCCAGCGCAGCGGCATCGCCACCGGCGCACCCGGACGCGAGCGCAGCGACCACGAGGTGACGCTGGTGGAGCCACGGGCATTGCGCAGCCAGTCCACGAAGATGCGGCCCTCGCGGCGCGCCTTGCTCATGGTGGCGACGTAGCGTTCCGGATGCTCGGCGGCCATGGCGTCGGCCACCGATTCGCAGAAGGCCTTGGCCGCCTCCCAGCCCGCCTGCGCCCGGATCGGCGCGACGACGTGCAGGCCCTTGCCGCCGGTCTGGCGGACGAAGCTCTCCAGGCCGCGTTCGCGCAGCCGCGCACGGACGTCACGCGCCGCCGCGACCACGGCCTTCCACCCGACGGCCTCGTCCGGATCCAGGTCGAAGACAAGCCGGTCGGGCTTCTCCGGCGCGTCCACCTTCGAGCCCCAGGGATGGAATTCCAGGGCGTTGAATTGCACCAGCGCGAGCAGGCCGTCGACATCCTCCACGTACAGGTAATCGTGGACGCCGTCCTTCTGAGCCAGCGCGATCGCCTTGACCGCCTTGCCGAAACTGGCGCTGTGGTGCTTCTGGAAGAAGCAGGCGCCGCCCTCGCCGTCCGGGCAGCGCACCAGAGACAGCGGCCGGTGCGCGAGTTCGGGCAGCATCCAGCGAGCCACGCCGCGGTAGTAGTCGGCGACCTCGCCCTTGCTGACCGCGGCATGGCCCTGCGCGGCGGCGAAGACGATGCGTTCGGGATGGGTGATGCGGGTTTCCATGCCGGTCTCTCCCGTCGGGTCGGCAAGCAGTTCGCTGGCATCCTTGTCCTCGCGCAGGCGCTTGAAGGCCGGCTGCCGCAGCAAGCCCCGCGCGTCCCAGCCGCGATAGGCTACCTCGGCCACCAGTCCGGGACGCAGCCAGTGCACCCGCGGCGCGAGCGCGGCCGCGGAAGGCGGCAGCGTGATCGTCGGCGCGGCACTGCGCAGCGCGCGCAGGCGCGGCGCCAGCGCGTCGAGGATGCCGCGGTCGAAACCGCCGCCGACGCGGCCGGCGTAGCGCAGGCCCTCCTCCTCGCGCCGCGCGAGAAGCAGCGCTCCGAAACCCCGGCGGCCGCCTCCCGGCCGGGTATGGCCGACGATGACGAACTCGTCGCTGTCCGCATGCTTGATCTTCGCCCAGTCGGCGCCGCGACCGGGCGCATACGCTGCATCCACGCGCTTGCTGACGATTCCTTCCACCCCCTGGCGCAGGCTGGCGGCGAACACCCGCTCGCCGTGGCCGACGAGGTGGCGGCTGTAGGCGAGCACCGCCGACGCCGCGCCCGCGAGCAGGCGTTCGAGCAATCGCTTGCGCGCGAGCAAGGGGACTTGCGATAGATCGACCCCCGCCAACGCGGGCAGGTCGAAGACGAGCAGACGCAGGGCGGCGGTGTCGCGCTGCCCGAGCGCCCGCTGCAAGGCGGCGAAGTCGCTGCGCCCGTGGCGATCGAGCGCCACCACCTCGCCGTCGATCCAGGCCTGGTCAAGGCCGAGGTTTTCCAGCGCGCGCGCGATCTCGGGAAAGCGCGCCGTCCAGTCCTGGCCGTTGCGGCTACGCAGGCGCGCGTTGCCGCCGCGCAACTCCGCCAGCAGGCGATAGCCGTCCCATTTGATCTCGTGCAGCCACTCGTTGCCCGCCGGCGGGCTGCGCCGCGCGATGCAGAGCTGCGGCAGGAAGCGTTGCGCCGCGGGCAGCATCCCCGCCCCTGGCAACTGCAGGGCCTCGGCCCGCCAGTCGGCGCGTGCGCGCCGCGGGAGCAGCCGGGGCCCGCCTCCCACGCTGTCGGCCCGCACCGCGGGCAGACCCTCGATCGCCGGCGTCGTCGGTTCGCGTCGCGGCTCGCGCCGGACCAGGGTGGGCGGCGCAGTGCGTTCGTCGGTCCGCGCCTGGTCGCCCATGGCCGGTCAGGCCGACCGTCGGCGCGTGGACTTGCGGGCGGGCGCCTCGGCCTTCGCCGGCGCCGGCTTGCGGGTGGCGCGCGTGGCAGTCTTGCGTGCCGCGGCCTTGCGCGCGGGCTTGGCGGGCGCGTCGGCCCCGGCTACCGCGGACTTGCGCGCCGGCGTGCGCTTGTTGCTGGCCAGGCTCTTCTGCAGCAGGGCCATGAAGTCCACCACGTTGGTGGTGGCTTCCTCGTCCTCGTCGTCCTTGCCTTCGACATTGGTGACCAGGCCCTTGGACTTCAGCCGGTCCTCGATCACGTGGGTGAGCCGCTCGCGGAACTCGTCCTTGAACTCGTCGGGCTTCCACTCGCCGGCCATGGACTCGATCAGCTGTTCGGCCATGGACAGCTCCTTGGCGCTGACCCGGTATTCCTCGGCCTTGCCCGAGGGCAGCTTGTACTCGGAGGCGTCGACGATCTCCTCCTCGAAACGCAGGATCTCCAGGATCAGCGCATCGCCCTGCGGCATCACCGCGCACAGGTATTCCTTGGTGCGCAGCACCACCCGTCCCACGCCGACCTTGCCGGTCCGCTTGAGGGTCTCGCGCAGCAGCACGTAGCCCTTCTCGGCCTTCTTTCCGGGCACCAGCACGTAGGGCTTCTCGAAGTACTGCGGGCTGATCGCGGACGCGTCCACGAAGGTCTCGATCTCCACGGCTTCCTTGCCGGCAGCGGCCGCCGACTTGATGTCCTCGGGCTCGAGCACGACATAGTTGCCCTTCTCGTACTCGTAGGCCTTCACGATCTCCTTCCAGGGCACTTCCTCGCCGGTCTCGGCGTTGACGCGCTCGTACTTGACGGCCGCGTTGTTGCGGGCGTCGAGCATGCGGAAGCTCAGGTCGTTGCGGCGCTCGCCGGTCATCAGCGAAACGGGGACGTTGAGGAGGCCGAAACTCAGGGTCCCGGCCCAGATCGGACGTGCTGCCATGGGGATGTCTCCTGGGCCTTCATTTCAGGCGGCGGGGCTTTAACTCGGACTGAACTCGGGCCGCGTCCCGCTGCGTTGGCACTCGATTCCAACCGGCAGTTCACGGGGCGTTGGCCCGGGGCTCGGCGGGCTTGCGCGGCCGCTTGGCAGGGGCCTTCGACGCGGTCTCACGTTTGCCCGCCGCGGCCTTGCGGACGCGGCGCTTGCGCGGCGTGTAGATGGGCTCCGGCGCCACCGCCAGCCCGCCGTACAGCGGCTGGCAGTGCTCGCACCAGAAGGCCCGCCGGTGGGTCCGCCCCAGGTGCTGGACCTTCAGTTTGCGACCGCAGTCGGGGCAGGTGCCGCGCCGGTGAACCAGCAGGTTCTTGGTCAGCATGTAGATGCGCCGCCAGGCCAGGAAATCGAAGCTGTACTCCCGCGCCTGCCTCACCAGCGCGTCCAGCTTCTTCGCCGGCAGGGCGCCGACGGTGCTCAGCGGGCTGACCTTGATGCGGAACAGCACCTCGTTCTTGATGATGTTGCCCACGCCCGAGAAGATCGACTGGTCCAGCAGCGCATCGCAGGCCAGCAGGTTCGGCTGTTTCTTCAACTTGGCCTTGGCGGCCTTGGGATCCCAGGCATCGGACAGCACGTCGGCCGACCAGTCGTAGACCTCGTCCAGCGGCTGCTCGATGAAGCGGACCGAACTGGCGTAGAAGTTCAGCTCGCCATTGGTGAAGCGCAGGGTCAGGCGCGGGCTGGCGTTCTCGCGCCGCTCGTCGATGCGGTAGCTGCCGAACAGCATGAAGTGCACCTTCAGGCTGAAGCCCTTGAACTCCAGCAGGAAGTGCTTGCCCCAGGTGCGCACCGCCTGCACCGTCTTGCCCTTCATGCGCTGCAGGTCGGGCAAGCGGCTGTTGCCGCCGACGTCCAGCACCTTGCGGCCGGCGAAGCGTTCGGCCTCCTCGCGCAGCAGCAGCAGGGTCGGGCCTTCAGGCATGGCGGCGCTCCAGCGGATCGGGCCAGCAGTCTGGCGCGAACCCGCGGAGCGGCCGATGAACGGCTCAGTCGCGCAGTCGCCGCACGCGGAAGGCCAGGCTGATGCGCGGGCCGAGCTTCACTTTTTCCTTGGGGATGCCGTGGTCGTAGTGCAGTTGGGTGGCGTAGTCCATCAGCAGCAGGCTGCCCGGCTCCAGGTCCACCTGCAACTGCCGCCGCGGCGGCCGTTTCGAACGAATCTGCAGGGTGCGCGTGCTGCCGAGCGAGAGCAGCACGATCGGCTGGCCCTCGACGAGGTCGCCGAGGCGGTCGTTGTGCATCGCCACGCTGTCCTGCTCGTCGCGATACAGGTTCAGTCCGACGCTGTTGAAGGGCGCGCCGATCGCCTCGCCCACGCGCCGCGCCGCCTCGCCCAGCGGCTCGGGCAGGCGCGGATCGGCGAGGCGATAGCTGGCCAGCAGGCGCGGAACATCGAGTTCGCGCTCGTACATGAGGCGGCGCTCGGCGCGCCAGGGGATGTCGGCATGCAGGCGGGCGAACCAGTCGGCCGCCTCGTCCGGCCCGATGAAGCCCGGCCGGTGCTCGATGCGCCCGCTGGCATCGTCCAGCAAGACCTGCGGTCCGTGTCCGAAGAGCATCCTTGCTCCCTTGCCCGGTTCGCGCCTAGTCGGCGTTGTGCGCGTACAGGCGCAGGCAGAGCGCGCGGCTGAGGTTGCGCAGCACCTTCATCGCCACCTTGGGATGTGCCTCGCCGAGCTGCTCGAAGCTGGCCTGGTCGAGCACCACCAGCTGGCTGTCGGCAATCGCGGTGACGTCGGCGCTGCGCGGCGTCTGCATCAGGAAGGCGGCCTCGCCGAACAGCTGGCCGGCGCCCAGGGTGGTGAGCACGCGGCGCTGCCCGCGCGGCGACTCGGTCACTTCCACCGCGCCATCCAGGATCAGGAACATCTCGCTGCCGCCGTCGCCCTTGCGCAGGATCAGCTCGCCGGCGGCGACGTCGCGGTGGCCGGCGGCCAGGAACAGGTATTCCTTCTCGTCGCCGTCGAGGTCGTCGAGCAACGGGATGCTCGGGTCGTTGAGCCGCGCCGCGAAGCTGAGCAGGAACTCGTCCTTGCCCAGCACCCGCACGCTGGCCGGGCGCGAGTGCTCGGGATAGCGCGACTCGAACCAGTCGCCGAGCACCACGTTGGGCGCATGCATCTGCACCTGCTCGAGCAGCGGCGACTTGACCTGCTCGAAATACGTCCAGTCGCCGGCAATCATCACCATGGGGACGCGGAAGCCGGCCTCGCCTTCGACCAGGCCCGGCTTGTAGCGCCGGCAGCCCATCACTTCATACAGGGGAACGAGGTTCGCGGTGCAGCGCAGGAACACCAGCTCGCCGCCCTCGCCGCGGAAGCGGTCGTAGGCGGCGGCGAGCAGTTGCGGCGCCAGCAGGCTCTGGCGATGGTCGGGGTGCACGACCATCCGGGAGAGCATCGCCTTCTTCGCGTCCTCGACCGGGAACTCGGCGGTGTCGAAGACCTCGCGCCAGCGGCTGTCGGCCGGCAGCGCATCCACCGGCGTCATGCGCAGGCTGGCCACGGCCTGGTCGCCGTCGAAGGCGCCGTACAACAGCGAGGTGGCGTCCTCGGGATCGGCCTGCACCGCCTGTTCGTCGTCGCAGCCGGTCGGGCACCGGCCCAGTTCACGCACGTAGACGTCGTAGCGCAGGCGGCCGATGGCGGCCCGCTCTTCCGGACGCGTCGCGACGCGGATCTCGATGCCCATGGCGGCCCCCCGTTGGCGGTGCCGCATTCTCGCCCGAGGGCGAGTCCCGCCGCTAGCCCGCGGCGTGGGTCTGTTCGCGCTGGGCAGCCGCGGTCGGCGGGATGAAGAGCTCGTCGCCCGAACCCGGCATGCTGCTCGTGCCACCGCTGTCCGGATCCAGCCCCTTGGCGAATTCCTCGCCGGCGTGCATCGCCCGCTCGGCGGCTTCCTCGCAACTGCGGAAGCTGCCTTCGACGGTGCGGGTGGCGATGATGCGGCCGTTGTTGACGCCGTAGCGCCGCACCAGCCAGCTGCCCGTCCACTGGCCCTTGTCGTCGCAGCTGTACACGGTGCCGACGACGAAATTGCCCACGATCTTCTGGCTCATGATGCGACTCCCTGGGGCGCATGCCCGCTTGCATGCAGGGATGGTAAGGCGCGCATGCCCGCGCTACGTGAACCCATCGCCAATGCCGAGGCCCGCGGGATCACGATTCCAGGTCCATGCTGCGGTTCTCCGACAGCACGCCGGCGTCGCCGGTGGCCGCCGCCATCGTCAGGTACAGCGCATTGCCGACCAGGCCTCCCGGGCTGTCCCAGTACTCGGCGCTCTCCAGGTCCACGCGCAACAGGCACAGGCTCGGATCGTCGAGGCCATCGGGATAGAACACCATCATCGCCGGCGACCACAGCGCATTGAGCCGCGCCTTGTCGAACAGCACCGTCGCCTTGCCGGAGATCGACACGTAGGTGTTGTCGCGGGGCGATGCGAAGCTCAGGTTGACCTGCGGATGGACCGCGATCTCGTCGGTCTTGTGGCTGTCGCGGTCGGTGACGAACCACATGGCGCCGTCCTCGTCCATCTCCTGCATGCGCAGTGGGCGGCTCACCAGCCGGCCCTGCGCGTTGACGGTCGTGAGCATGGCGGTATCCAGGCCGTCGATGACGTCTTTCAGCTTCTCGATGTCGTGGTGCTTGGTCTTTCGAACCATGCCTGCCTCCTTTGTCGTTGTCTGCCGCTTGCGGGGCACATGACAGCCGACCGCGCTTGAACGACGGCTTGCCCCGGCGGCTTTTTCCTGAACCGGGTTCGCCTGTTTCATCCATTGAGATTGGCAAGTGCTTGAATCGGCTGGACCCGCGAAACGCGGGTTGTCTTTGGCCTCCACAGGTACCTATATTGGTACCCCATCAGGGATGACACGCATGAGCGACGAACCCACCCTCCGCCAGCAGGCGATCCTCGATTTCATCCGCGCCCAGGTCGAAACCCAGGGCCTGCCGCCCACGCTGGCGGAAATCGCCAAGGCCTTCGGCTTCAACCAGACCCGCGCGGCGCACAAACATCTGCTCGCGCTGGAGGCCAAGGGTCGCCTGCAACTGGTGCCCGGCAAGGCGCGCGGCATCCGCCTGCCGCGCGAGCGCGCGCGGCGCGAGGCGCTGGAACTGCCGGTCCTCGGCCGCGTCGCCGCCGGCCTGCCGATCGGCGCCGACGCCGAGGCCGGCGAGCCGATGCTGCTGGACCGCGCGATGTTCTTCCCGCGGCCCGATTACCTCTTGCGCGTGCGCGGCGACTCGATGGTGGACGACGGCATCCACGACGGCGACCTGATCGCGGTGCACCGCACGCCGGTGGCCCGGAACGGCCAGATCGTGGTGGCGCGGGTGGACGGCGAGATCACCGTCAAGCGCTTCCACCAGGACCACGCGCGCATCACCCTGATCCCGCGCAATCCCGACCATGCGCCCATCGTCGTTCCCGCCGATGCCGATTTCGCGATCGAGGGCCTGTATTGCGGCCTGGTGAGGAGCGCCTGATGGCCGCGGTGATGGATTCGCCGCTGGCCTCGGTGACGCCGATCGACGCGTTGCTGCGCGATGCCCGCGTCTGGCGCGGCCACGACACGCCGGCGCCGACGCGCTCGCCGCATCCGACCGGGTTCGACGCGCTCGACGAGGCCCTGCCGACCGGCGGCTGGCCCGAGGCCGCGCTGGTGGAGATCCTGTTCGCGGCCGACGGCCTGGGCGAACTGTCGCTGCTGCTGCCTTCGCTGGCGGCCATCAGCACGCGCGAGCAGCCGATCCTCGTCGTCGCCCCGCCTTATCGCCCGTATGCGCCGGCCTGGCGCAATGCCGGCGTGGACCTGCGCCAGTTGCACCTGCTCGATGCCGCGCCGAAGGACGCGCTGTGGGCGATGGAACAGGCGCTGCGCGCGGGCTGCTGCGGCGCCGTGCTCGGCTGGCCGCTGCAGGCCGACGACACCGCGCTGCGCCGCCTGCAGGTCGCCGCCGAAACCGGCCGCACGCCGGGCTTCGTGTTTCGCCCGCTGGCCAGGCGCGAGTCGCCCTCGCCGGCGCCGCTGCGGCTCTCGCTGCGCGGCAGCGAGCGCGGCCCGGAACTGCGCGTGCTCAAGTGCCGCGGCGCGCTGCCGCCGGCGCGGCCGATTCCCTTCCATCCTTTTTCGCGTCACTGATGGCGGTCCGGCATGTTGTGGGCCTGTGTATTGCTGCCGCACCTGGCGCTGGACGGCGTCCGCCGTCGCCGCCCGCCGGAGGCCGATGAGGCGCC
This sequence comes from uncultured Gammaproteobacteria bacterium, assembly GCA_966250755.1. GTDB lineage: Bacteria > Pseudomonadota > Gammaproteobacteria > Xanthomonadales > Xanthomonadaceae > Arenimonas. The sequence continues at coordinate 14,973 of CBININ010000014.1, forward strand.
GCTGGCGCTGGTGACGGGACCGGCCCAACGCCGCGTGCTGCTCGATGCCAATGCCGCGGCGCAGGCCGCGGGACTCTATCCTGGCCAGCCCCTGCTCGCCGCGCAGGCCTTGCTGCCGGACGTCGCCTGCGTGGACCACGACCCGCGCGCGGACGAGTCGCTGCGTCAATTGCTCGCCGCCTGGGCCTACCGCTACAGCTCGATGGTCAGCCTGGAAGGCGAGGACGCGATCGTGCTCGAGGTCGAGGCCAGCCTCGGCCTGTTCGGCCCCTGGCCGCGACTGGAGCGCCTGCTACGCGAGGACCTGCGCGCGCTCGGGCTTCGCCATCGCATCGCGATGGCGCCGACGCCGCTGGGCGCCTGCGTGCTGGCCGCCGCGCAGGACGGCCTGGCGATTTCGCAGGACGAGCAGTTGCAGCGCGCCCTCGCCCGCCTGCCGATTTCGCAATCGCGGCTGCAACCGCCGACCGTCGCCACGCTGGCGGCGATGGGCCTGCGCTCGCTGCGGCAGTTGTTCGCGTTGCCGCGCGCGGCGCTGGCGCGGCGCCTGGGTCCGCACCTGCTCGAGCACCTCGACCGCTTGCGCGGCGAGCAGCCCGATCCACGCGAGTTCTACCGCCCACCCGACCGCTTCGCCCAGCGCATCGAATTCAACTACGAGGTCTCGCAGCATCCGGCGCTGCTGTTCCCGCTGCGTCGCCTGGCGAACGACCTCGCCGCCTACCTCGCCGGCCGCGACGGCGGCGTGCAGCGCTTCGTGGTGGTGCTCGAGCATGAGCGCGACACGGGGGAGATCGAAGGCACCCGCGTGCATGCGCCGCCGGACACCGAAGTGGTGGTCGGCCTGCTCGCGCCCGAGCGCGATCCCGCCCGCCTGTTCGAACTCGCGCGCATGCGGCTGGAGTGCACCTCGATTCCGGCGCCGGTGCGGGCCATGCGCCTGCTGGCGGAAGAACTGCCGCCCTTCGTGCCGGTGGGCCGCGACCTGTTCGACGAACGGCCGGCGCAGGCGCTGGACTGGGACGGCTTGCGCGAACGCCTGCGTGCACGCCTGGGCGAGGATGCGCTGTATCGCTGGTCGCTGCGCGCGGATCCACGCCCGGAACAGGTGCAATCGCGCAGCGTGCGCGAACCGGAGCTGGCCGACATGGCCTGGCCGCCGCGCCCGACCTGGCTGCTGCCACGCCCGGTGCCGCTGCGCGACCATTCGCTGCGCGTACTCGCCGGCCCGGAGCGCATCGAATCGGGCTGGTGGGACGGCGGCGACCTGCGCCGCGACTATTACGTGGTGCAGACCTCGCTGGGCCAGCGCGCCTGGGCCTTCCTGCCCGCCGGGGCCAGCGACGACGCGTGGATGCTGCACGGCTGGTTCGCCTGATGCCGCCCACCGACAACGGGCGATGAGCGCGCCATGAGCCCCGCCTACGCCGAGCTGCACTGCCTGAGCCACTTCAGCTTCGGCCGCGGCGCCTCCAGCGCGCGCGAGCTGTTCGAGCGGGCCCGCCGCAACGGCTATACCGCGCTGGCCATCACCGACGAATGCACCCTGGCCGGTATCGTGCGGGCGCTGGAAGCCTCGCGCGAGACCGGCGTGAAACTCATCGTCGGCACCGAGATCGCATTGGAGGATGGGCCGAAGCTGGTACTGCTGGCCGAGGACAAGACGGGCTACACGGCCATCTGCAAGCTGATCACACAGGGGCGGCGCCGCGCGGACAAGGGCGAGTATTCGCTGCGGCGCGCGGATCTCGCGGACGGGCTGCCGGGCACACTGGCGCTATGGCTTCCCGGCACGCCCGACGTCGAACACGGCGAATGGCTGCGTTCCCTGTTCGACGGCCGCCTGTGGCTCGGCGTCGAACTGCATCGCGGCCCCGACGATGCGGCGCGGCTCGCCACCTTGCAGGGCCTGGGCGCGCGGCTCGACCTGCCGCTGGTCGCCTGCGGCGACGTGCACATGCACGCCCGCAACCGCCGCATCGTCCAGGACACCCTCACCGCCATCCGCCACCACTGCACCCTGGCCGAGGCCGGCGCGCACCTGTTCCCCAACGGCGAGCGCCACCTGCGCACGCGGCAGGCGCTGGCGGCGATCCATCCGCGCGAGCTGCTGGACGAGAGCGTACGCATCGCCGAGCGCTGCCGCTTCCGCCTCGACGAGCTCAGGTACGAATACCCGCGCGAGCTGGTGCCCGAGGGCCACACGCCCACCACCTGGCTGCGCCAGCTCACCGAGGAAGGATTGAGGTGGCGCTGGCCGGAGGGCGAAAGCGCCAAGGTGCGCGAGCAGGTCGAGCACGAGCTGAAACTGATCGCGGAACTCGGCTACGAGCCCTTCTTCCTGACCG
>CBININ010000015.1:0-17276 GCA_966250755.1 uncultured Gammaproteobacteria bacterium
GCGCTCGGGCTGCCGTATGCCTTCGCCTCGCACTTCGCGCCCGCGGCGCTGGAAGAGGCGATCGCGATCTACCGGCGCCAATTCAGGCCTTCCGCGCGCCTGGCCGCGCCGCACGTGATGCTGGCGCTCAACGTGGTCGTGGCCGACACCGACGCCGAGGCGCGGCGCCTGTTCACCACCCAGCAGCAGGCCTTCGTGAACCTGCGTCGCGGCCGCCCCGGGCTGGTGCCGCCGCCGCTGGCCTCGGGCGAGGCGATCCACGATTACTGCTCGCCGGCCGAGAAGGCGGGCGTGGACGCGGCGCTGGCCTGCGCGGTGGTCGGCTCGGCCGAAACCGTGCGCGCCGGCCTGCGGGATTTCGTCGCGCGTTACCAGCCGGACGAGCTGATGCTCACGGCCAACATCTTCGACCATGACGCACGGGTGAGATCCTTCGGGATGGCGATGGAGGCCGCGGGCGGCAACTGACAAGACCGTGGCGGCTGGCCGCTGCCGCCCGCCGCCCCCGTTCGCCCTAAGGCTCATCCCAGGGGAATGGAACCATGAACGAGCAGCGCCGGGTCGCGGTCATCGCGGTTTGCCACGACGGGTCGCCGTTGACGGGACTGGAGGACGTCAAGGCGCTGTTCCTGGCCAGTCCCGACTCGGTCGCCAACTTCTGGCGCGGCAATACCGAGGACTGGTTCGAGTTCACGGCATTCGACTTCTTCGGGCCCTACGGCATCACCCTGCCGCCGCCGCCCGACGCCCGTGCAACGGTCATCGATCGCGCGCGCAGCGCGGCGCAGCAATTCGGCGTCGACCTCAGCGGTTACGACAGCCTGGTGGTGGTCAACCGCCCGGGCTTCGTGGACGGCAAGGGCTACGACCACGGCGCCAACGGCATCGGCCCCGGCCATGCCTGCGCGGTCGGCTCGGCGGACGCCCACAGTTTCTACTGCCACGAGTTCGGCCACGTGCTGGGCTTCGACCACAGCTACGGCCTGATGAACAGCGGCGCCGACTGGTCGGACGATGGCGTGGCGCAGCAGTACGAAGTCTACGGCGACCCCTACGACCTGATGTCGTCCGCCTCCTTCGGCGGTGCCGACCCCACGACGACGTTGTCGATGACGTTCGCGGGATTCTCCGCGGCTTCCAGCGCGGGGCCGATGCTCGCGCGGGCGCAGCTCCACTTCGCGCGTCCGCTCGCGCTCGAACGCACGGGCAAGGTCCGGCACGTTTACGAGGACGGCGACGTGGGCATCTTCCCCTTGTACCCGGCCGGCAACGGCGAGGACGGCAAGTGCGAGCTGGTGGTCTTCCATCCCCGCGACGAGGACGCCGGCGCGCGGGGGCGCGTTTACGTCGAGTACCGGCAACCCTTCGGGACCTCGCCGGGAACCCGCTGGGACCAGGGCCTGGCCGAGAAGGACAAGGCGCGGGACCGACGCGGCGTGGTGGTGCACGTGGTCAAGGACGCGCCGGGCACGAGCATCCCCGTCGTCTGGTACGCCGGTCGCGTCTGTTTTCCCAGCCCGGATGCCGACGTGGCGGTGTCCACGCCGCAGGGCACGGCGGTGGTGACGGTCAGTGGCGAACAGATGCCGTCCCGGGCGCCGACTTATGTGCGCGTCCGGGTGACGCGGCAGGCGAGCGCGCGCGTGGTGGTGATGGTCAAGACCCGGGATGCCACCACGGTGACGCAGTCCGAGAAGCGACGGATCCCGGGATGGGATTTCGCCGGCGAGTTCAGCTGGGAGCGGCGCGAGACGGTCCGCACCGCGACCTACACGCCGGTCGTGACCGGCCTGGGCGGCAGCGGCTCGATCGATGCCGAGCCGATCGTGAAGGTGCAGTGGTACGTGGGCGGCATCATGCTGGTCGCCGACAAGGGCACCCACACCGTGCAGATGCCGGGCATGGCCCAGCCCGTGCACCTGCATTACACGATCGACAAGGACACGCGCGCGCTGAAGTTGCACAACGAACCCGCGGACGGTTCGTTCGCGGTTCCGGTGCAAGCGAGCGCCAGCGACGAGGCGACCTGGCGCGAACCGCTGACGGCCACCCAGACCTATGAGGTGGACGGGCTGTCGGAGGGCTGGGGCGCGGACTACCAGGCCTTCATGGATTTCATGGACCGGCTCAACAACCCGATTCCGAAGCGGCGCTTCGGCAAGCCGCGGCCGGACGACTACCGCCTGGCCATCGATCGGCTGCGCCGCTCCTACGATGCCCTGCAATCGGTGAATCCCGGCGTGGCCGACCGCATGCATTCGGTGCTGCTCGACCACGAGCGGGTGTTCCGCGGTTACGCCCGCTTTCGCTGAGGGAGCGCAGGCGGTCCGGCCTTGCCGCCGCCGGAGGTGCAACCGCCGGCCCCGTGGGGGTCTCCATCGCCCAGACCCCTTGCGCACGGATTCCCGATGAAGCCGATCCTCGCTCTCCTGCTGCTCGCCCTGCTGCCGGCCCCTGCCCACGCCGACGACGTCGACCTGAGCCTGATCCCGGCCCAGCCCCTGATCGAGGTCGGCGCGTCCGGCCAGATCCTCAACTTCGACGTGCTGCTGCAGAACAACACGGCGGAGGAACTCGAGGTCAGCAAGTTCGAGCTCACCGTGCTCGGACCCAAGGGCGAGTTGGTCTCGCAGCGTCGGCTGGACACCAATGGCATGGGCATCCTGACCCTGGCCAACCGGGTGGTGAAGCCGGGCGGCCGGATCGTGCTGTTCAATCCGCTGCACACCTGGGCGGGCGACCTGCGGCTGGAGCGCATGCGCCTGGACATCGCGCTCGACGCCGGCGAGGCCTCGGCCAAGTACCAGGCTTCCCTGGAGTTGGCGCCGCAACGCTACGAGAACAAGTCGGCGCTGATCCTGCCGGTGACCGGCCGTGCCTTCGTGCACGACGGCCACGACGCCACCTCGCACCACCGCCGCCTCGACATCACCGGCGGCATGACCACGGCCATCGGCGTGACCACCAACATGATGCGTTATGCCTACGACTTCGTGATCGTGGACGAGGCCGGCCGCATGTACCGCGGCGACGGCGAGAAGAACGAGGACTGGTACGGCTTCGGCACGCCGGTGGTGGCGCCGGCGGCGGGCGTGGTGGTGGCGATGTCGGACGGCCAGCCCGACAACACGAAGTCCAAGAAGAACCTCGAGTTGACGATGGAGGCCTTCCTGAAGAACCACGAACTGCCTTTCGGCAATTACGTGATCCTCGACCACCAGAACGGCGAGTTCAGCTTCTTCGCCCACTTCCGGAACGGCAGCGTGGCGGTGAAGAAGGGCGACACGGTCCGCCAGGGCCAGAAGATCGGCGAGATGGGCTTCTCCGGCGACGCCTTCCTGGTGCACCTGCATTACCAGCTGCAACGCGACGCCAACTGGGGCGAGGGGCTGCCGTCCTACTTCCACGACTACCGGCGCTTCGTGGGCGATCGTTTCGTGCCGGTCGCGAAGGGTCAGGTGGACAGCGGCGACGTGGTGGAGTCGCTGCGACGCTAGGTGTTCCAGCGTGCGTCGAACCAGGCCTGCCACAGCGGGGTGAGGCGCGCGACTTCGGCGGCGCTGCCGTCGCCGTAGACGTACAGGTTCATGCCGACGCGGGTCGGGCTGCCGGGATAGGTGAAGGCGCCGAGCGCAGCGAGGCCGGGCCACGGGGAATCCAGGCGAACCAGCGCGTCGTAAGGTTCGCGCGTCGCCACCTCCACGAGCCCGCCCAGCGGCGGCGCGCCTTCGGGCGTGTTCCAGCGCTCGCCGACGCCCGGCACCTGCAAGGCCGCGATGAGCGAATCCCAGGCCTCGGCCTCCGGCATGGCCACCTCGGTGCTTACCTGCACCAGCGCGCCGTGGCGTCCGCGGAAATGGGCCATGTACAGCCGCAGGTTGTTGAGGAAGCCGGCCCAGCCTTCCTTCGCGCCCTCGAGCTGGTCGTCCCACGCGTCGGTGCTGGCGAACAGGCTGTGCACCATGCGCACGCGGCAGCTGCCGCCGGACTGCGCCATGACATGCCATTCGGTGGCGATCGGCGGCGAGTTGCCGTAGACCTCGCCCTGGCCGGCCCAGGAACGCGGCGGATCCCAGTGCGTCACCTCGGCGCGCGACTCGTGCGGACCGAAGCTCAGCAGCATCGCGGCAGGCCGGCCCTGCGCCGGCTCGAAGCGCGTGGGCACGAACCATGCCGACAGGCCGGGACCCGTGGCGATGGCGTCCCACACTTCCTCCGGGGAACCGGGAATCTCGAATTCGAGTTCCAGAGAACGACGGCCGTCGGGGGTCTGTTGCACGTTCATGAGGGATCCTTCGAATCGGTGTCCTGCGGCAGGGGATGGGCCACGACGACGAGGCGATGCGCCCTTCCGCCCGGGGCGGTGGCGTCGTGGTATTTGGCGACGAGGGACTGCACGGCGTCGCCGAGTTCCTGGGTGAAGGCCGCGCGCTCGTGTGCGTTGCGGAAGCGCACTTCGGTGTCGAGCGAGAGCGTGGCGAGGCGCTTGCCGCTGGCCTGCGCACGTCGCACCAGCGCGCCGACCTCTCGCACCATGCGCGCGCCGAGGGCCACGAGGTAGTTCGCGGACAGCTTGTCCAGTCGGCCGTGGTCGGCCTTCAGCGAGGCGGGTCCCAGTGCCTCCGGCGAGACGACGAAGGATGCCGCCGTTGCCACCAGCAAGCGCTCGGTGAGGCCGCCCCACTTGCGCTCCTCCGCCAGGCGCACGAGGCCATGGTCCTCGAGCATGCGCAGGTGGTAATTGACCTTCTGGCGGGCAAGGCCCACGCGGTTGGCCAGCGCCGCGGCCGACAGGGGCTGGCCGAGTTCGGAGAGGATGCGCGCGCGCATGGGGTCGAGCGCCGCGGCGGCGGTGGCGGGGTCGTCGATGACGTGGACGTCGAGCAGCTCGGACATGGGCCCAAACTATCCTTGACAAAAACTATTGTCAAGGGGCTGGCGAGGCCCGGTGGAGGCAACGATCAGGGTTTGAACAGCGCCTCGAGGCCGTCGCTGGCGAACTCGATCCGCGGCCGCTGGGCCAGGCAACCCAGCTCGGGCGCCTTGGCAGGGTCCGCGAGGAAGGCCTGCGCGATGCCGAGGGTGCAGGCGTCGAGCGACATCGGCCCGTGCGCCGCGCCCTCGACCTCGACCAGCGTCGCGCGCTCGAGGAAGCGCATGGCCTGGTAGGCGTCCACCGTCGGCGTCGCCGGATCCAGCACGCCGGCGTAGAGGAGCGTGGGGATCGCGCTGGCGACGGGTGCGAAGAACGAAGGATCGGCAAAGCCCGGACGGTAGCTGGCGCAGGTCCTGTCGGTGCCGTCGTCGGGCGCCGCCGAGACCAGCGTGGGGTAGAGCTTGCGCGCCCGCGCGTACCACTCCACCGTGCGCCCGGCCTCGTGGCAGCTGATGGCCGCGGTCTGCGCCGGCGAGTAGCCGCCGAAGCTGCCGCCGCCGGCATAGGTGGCCACGAGTTGCCGCAGCATTGTCTCGTCGCCCGCATGGGCGCGCTCGATGATCAGCGGCACGTAGCGCACCGTGGACGAGCGCACCGCCACCGGCCACAGCGCCTTGGCGAAGCGACGGCCGGTGATCAGCGTGTCGCCGTCCTTGATCGGCGAGCGGTCGAGGCGGGCGAGGGTGGCCTCGAGCTTGGCCAGCGGCGAGCCGAAGCGTTCGCGGCACGCAGGCTGCGAAGCGCACTCGCGATCGATCGTCTGGTAGGCGGCTGCGGCGCTGGAGGCCTGCTCGGCCCAGGTCACGCTGTTCGGCGGATAGGGCGAGTTGAGGATGACCGAGCGGATGGATGCCGGCGTCGTGCGCATCGCATGCATCGCCACCAGCGAGCCGTAGGAAATCGACAGCAGGTTCCACCGGCGCACGCCGAAGGCCTTGCGCAACAATTCCATGTCGGCGACGGTGGCGTCGGTGGTGTAGGCGTCGACATCGAAGCCCGCGCGCCCCGCCGCCGCCCGGCACGCCACGAAGGCAGCGCGCTCCTGCATGTCCTGCTCGGCGGCCGACAGTCCCTTGCCGTCGATCGCGTCGAGTTCACGTGCCAGGTCGGGACACAGCGCTTCCTCCGAGCGGCCGGAGCCGCGCTGGTCGAAGATCAGGATGTCGCGATCGCGGCGCAGCGCGGCCAGGGCCTTGTTCTGCGTGACGGCGGGCAGCAGCACATCCACCGTCGCGATGCCTGGGCCGCCGTTGATGTAGAGCACGGGGTCATCCCTGCGCGCGGGGCCGCTCGCGCGGACGCGCGCCGTCCACAGCCGGATGCTCTTGCCTTGCGGCTGGTCGGCGCGCCGGGGAACACTGACCCAGCCGCATTCGATGGCGTGCTCGCTTGCGAAGTCGGCCGGCAGGTCCTGCAGGTCGCAAGGCGCCGGCTGGAAGACGCCGAGGGATGCCGCGAGGACGGTCGTGAACATGTCGACTCCGGTTGGCCTGTTGCAGGCGATTTACGCGGAGTTGCCGGGGCGAGTCAATCCCGCCCGGCGACGCTCGGCATGGTGGCAGGACTCGCATCGTGCAAAAAGAAGACGCCCCGGTGTTCCGGGGCGCTCCTTGTGCCGCTGACGATGTCTCAGAACTGGTAACCCACGGCCACCCCATACACCAGCGGATCCACGTTGGCGGTACCGACGTCGCCGAGGGTTTCCACGCTCACGTCGGTGTCGAAGTCGAGCTTCGAGACTTCCGCGCGGATGAAGACCTTGTCGTTGACGAAGAAGTCCACGCCACCGCCGTAGGTGAGGCCATCGGCGTCGCTGGCGGAGATGCCGAGGCCGGTGAGGGCGCCTTCGGCCTTCTCGTCGGAAATCGCGATCCAGCCGTAGCCCACGCGCACGAAGGGCCGCACGCTGGCGTCGGCGTTGAACTGGTAGTTGAGGCTGAGCACGGTCGGGCGGTGCTTCAGGCTGGCGACGGTGCCGAGGCCGTCGAGCGAGACTTCGTGCTCGAAGGGCACCAGGGCGGTGCCGAGGTCGACGAACAGGTTCTTGTTGAACTTGTAGCCGATGCTGCCGACGAGGCTGCCGTCGTCGTTGACGTTCGCGTCCGCGCCGGCCAGCGCGCCGTTGCCGGACTTCGGGTTGACCGCGGAGTAGCCGAGGGTGCCGTAGAACTGGGCGTTGGCCGCGCCCGAGGCGAGCAGGCCCGCGAGGGCCAGGGACAGGACACTGAGCTGCTTCATGGGGCTGATCCTTGTGGGTGTTCGTGAGGGGGCGCAAATGCGCCCCGGAACACTAGTGGGCAGGCCGTGGAGGCAACGTCGGCGCGGCGTGGAGGCGATGTGTAGGCGCGGCGCGCGCCACGTTCGACGCGCTATGGCGCGGGCAGCGCGCGGCCGGCCTGGGCCAGGCCATCGCGGAGCATTGTCTCGGGTTGCAGTGCGACCTCGTCAACGACGCGGCGCAGGAACGCGGCGGTCGCTGCGTCGGTGCGCGCCTGGGCCGCGGCGATGAAGGTGTCGCGGCTCCAGGGCTTTCCTCCGCCCACCGCCTGCTGGAAGTCGCGCCACACGCAGGCCAGGCCGCAGGCGCCGTCGCCGGCCCGGCGCGCCGCCGAGTCCACCGCCATCTGCAGCACGAAGCCGCAGGCGTACATCGCCTCGAAGGAGCCACCGGTGTGCGCCAGCTTCAGCGGACGCTCGTCGATGCCCTTCGCGCAGTTGCCGACCGCCTGTTGCAGGCGCGCCTGCACCGCCACTTCATCCACCACGCCGAGGGCCTGAAGCCCGACCGCCGCCAGCGCATCGGCGCCGCCTTCGTGGATCCAGCTGTCGCCCTCGTCGGCGAGCGCGGTATAGCCCTGGTAGAGGTGCGCCGCCTCGTGGGCGAAGAACCAGTCCACCCGCGCCGCGAACTCCGGCGTGGCGAAGGCCGCGTGGCGGCCGTAGAAATGCATGAAGACCTGCCCGGGCAGGGTGCCGCCCTGGTAGCCGTAGCCGCCTCCGGGGTGATCCTCGTCGCGCGAGGCGTAGAGCATCGGTCGTGACGGCAGCGCGCCGAACTCGCCGCCGTAGTAGGCCATCAGTCGCGGCAGCAGCGACTCCAGCCGCGCCCGCGTGTCGGCGGGAAAGGCCTGGTCGATGACGGCGACGACGTCGGGCGTGTCCACCGGCGTCGCGCGGCCGACGTACAGGTTGGTGCCGTCGCCTTCGTCGATGAAGTCGACGCGATCGACCCTCTTGCCGTGGACGATGGCGTGCGAATCCCGCGGCGGTTGCAGCCGCAAGGCAAAGGGCTCGCCGCCCTTGCAGGCACCCGCGCAGGCGTGGAACTGGCCGGTGTAGACCAGCATGCCGCCGTCGCCGAAGGGCGAGAACGGCGCGTAGTCCTTCTCGAGCACCGCGTAGCCCGGGGCCATGCGGAAGCTGGCATGCCTGAAGGGCCCGCCGTCGCGGCGACGGATGATCTCTTCTTCGCCCACGGTGGCGATTTCGAACTGCGGGTCCGTCGGCGACCACGTCGCCGCGCGATGGCCCCGGGCGTTGGCGCGGGCGAAGCGCAGTTCGCGGGTGGGGGCCCGGAGGGCGTAGCGGACTTCCCAGGCACCAACCGCGGGCACGAGCTCGATCGAGATCGCCGGCTTCGGGGTGGCGGCCTGGGATGCCGTGGCCGCCACGAAGGCGACGAGGACGGGAGCGAGGCGTCGGAACGGATTCATGGTGTCGGCGGCTGACGAGACCTGGCCATGATCGCGCCTGGCGACACCGATCCGCAGTGCCGGAAGGGGGGCGGCCCTTGGTCATGTTCGGCGCTCGCTGGCGAGCGGGGGAAGTGCCACCATGGCCGGGTCCGGGGCATCCGGACCTACCGGGGGGCTTCCCATGCGCACGACCAGACTGCTCGCCAGCGCCATCTTGCTGGGCCTGCTGGCATCACCCGCGTTCGCCGACCACCATGAGGGCTCGGTCCAGGATTGCTGGAAGCCTGCCTTTGCGGCCGGCGATGCCGACGCCGTGTCGGCCTGCTATGCGGACGACGCCGTGCTGTGGCTGCCAGGCGCGCCGATGATGCAGGGACGCGAGGCGATACGCGACGGCTATGCCGACTTCTTCTCGCACTTCACGATCAAATCGATGGAACTGACCGAGGCCGGGCACAGCCGCATCGGCGACGAGGCGGCGAGCTGGGGCAGCTTCCGCCTGGTGATGGTGTCGCGCGAAGACGGCAAGGAGGTCGCCGAGGTGGGGCGCTATACCGACGTCTCGCGCAAGGTGGACGGCAAGTGGCTTTACGTCGTCGACCACGCCTCGGACGATCCGCCGGCCGCGCCTTGACGAAGCGGCGGGCCGGATTGCGCAGGGGTAAGGCCGCTTAGGGCGGATTCATCCGTGCGGTTTCGCACAGTGCGAGACTCGCTGCCCGGATTCGCCCCGCAGCGCTGTCGCTTCCCGCGGATCCGCGCCCCCCGTCTCCAAGGAATTCGCATGCGCAAGTTGGTCTTGCGGGCCCGTCGTGGCCTGCTGGTCGCCCTGCCGACCCTGTTCTTCGCCGTGTCGGCGGTCGCCGCCGGTCCGGCCGACGACGTCTCGCCGTCGGTTCGCCAGGCCTTGGCGCGCGACCTCGGCCTCACGCCGGCGCAGGTGGCCCAGTACCTGAGGATCGAGAAGCTCGCCCAGCAGCAGGAGAAACGGCAGGCCGCCGCGCAGGGCCGCCATTACGCCGGCAGCTGGATCGAGCGGCAGGCGAGCGGTGCCTACCGGTTCGTCGTCGCCTCCACCCGCGGTGCGCAGAAGGCGCCGGCGGACATGGAGATCCGCGGCGCGCGCCACGCGCTGGCCGCGCTCGAGGCCTCCAAGGCGCAGCTCGACGCGATCGTCGAGCGCGGCGCCCGCGCGCCCAAGGGGGTGTACGGCTGGTACGTGGACCTGCCCGGCAACAGCGTCGTGGTGAACATCGGCAAAGGCGCGCAGCAGGCGGCGATCGATTTCGTCGCGGCCAGCGGCGCCGACGCCGACAGCGTCCGCTTCGTGGTCGAGGACGAGGCGCCGACACTGCGCATGGCGATCAAGGGCGGCCTTGGCTACCTGCGCCGTCCCGGCGACGGTTACCTGTATGCGTGCTCGGTCGGCTTCACCGTCATGAAGGGCACGACGATGGGTTATGTCACCGCCGGCCACTGCGGCAAGGCGGGCGAGGTTGCGTACTACGAGCCATACCAGTGGTCGGTCGGCACGCGCCTGGGTGCGTTCTACGCGTCGCGCTTCCCCGCGCCCGGCACGAGCGGCTACGACTACGCCTGGGTGAAGGTGGACACCGGCCACACGCTGCTCCCGGCCGTGTACGGCTGGGGCAAGCTGGCCGACGTGACGGTGCGCGGACAGACCGCGGCGCCCGTGGGAGCGGCGGTGTGCCGTTCCGGCCGCACGACGCAGTGGCGTTGCGGCACGGTATTGGGCAAGGGCAAGACGGTGTCCTACAGCAGCGGCGAAACCGTGCTCAATCTCACCGCCACCACGGCCTGTTCGGAAGGCGGCGATTCGGGCGGTGCCTTCGTCACCACGCCCGGCCAGGCCCAGGGCGTGCTGTCCGGCGGCAGCGGCAGCTGCACGAGCACCGGGGCGCGCAGCTACTTCCAGCCGCTGTACCCGATCCTGCAGGCCTACGGCTTGACGCTTCGCACCGGCAGCTGATCCGGGCGTGGCTTCGGCCACGCGCACGCACGACGGGCCGGATCCGCCGCGGCATGACGCGAATGACCCTTGCCAGTGCCTCGCGGCCTGGGTTCAACTCCGGGGCTGGCTCGCCCCGGAATCCGCCATGCGCCTTCGTCCCGCCGTCGTTCTCGCGCTTGCCGCCTTCGTGCCGGCGGCATTCGCAACCACGCCGCTCGTGCCGGTCGAGCAGGTCGCGAAGGACTATACCCGTCCGCACACGTTGGTGGAGGTCGGCGGGCGCAGGCTGAACCTGCATTGCCAGGGACAGGGCGAGCCGACGGTGGTGATGGAAGGCGGCGGCTTCGACTGGTCGCTGACCTGGGCGCTGGTGCAGCCGGCGGTGGCCACGCGGACGCGCGCCTGCAGCTACGACCGCGCGGGCCTGGGCTTCAGCGATCCCTCGCCGCGGCCGCCGACGCCGGCGAACGTGGTGGATGACCTGCATGGCCTGCTCAAGAACGCCGGCATCGCCGGGCCGGTGGTGCTGGTCGGGCATTCGCTCGGTGGCTTCAACATGAAGCTGTACGCGGCGACCTATCCGGAGCAGGTCGCCGGCCTGGTGCTGGTCGATCCGTCGGAGGAAAACGCGGCCCTTCGCATCGGCGACGCCATGGCCGCGAGGTTCGGCAGGGAACTGGTGGCGCAGGGCGAGGCCGACGACAAGGAATCGATCGCCGGCGCGCTCGCGCACTTCGACGATTGCATCGAGGCCGCGGAAGCTGGCGAACTCGGCCCGGCCACGGCGAAGTACAGCCAGTGCACCGATCCGCCGCGCCCGCCGCTGGGCCCGGACATCATCGCCGAGCGCGTGCGCCTGCAGCCGTTGCCGACCTACCAGCGCACCCAGAAGGCGGAACTGCAGTACAGCGTGTACGGGCCGGACACGTCGGCGAACGCCCGCTATGCCGAGCTGTTCGGCAAGTCCTTTCCTTTCGGCGACAAACCGCTGCTGGTGTTGAGCTCCAGCCTGTTCGACATGGCGCCGCCCTTCGGTGAGCTCAACTACGCTTCGATGTCCATGCTCCACGCGCAGACGGCGGCGCTTTCGCGACGTGGCGTACGCCGCATGGTGCCGGGCTCGCGCCACAACGTGCAGATCGATCGGCCGCAGGCGGTGGTGGATGCGATCGTCGAGGTGGTGGAGCAGGTGCGCGCCGCGCGGTGACTCAGCGCGGCGTCACGCGCCGCTCGTAGTCCGCCGCCAAGGCTTCCAGCGCCGCCGCGCCGTCGCCGCGGTAGGCGGGCCCGTGCATCAGGGCGAGCACCTGCGGCGACAGTGTCGCCAGCCGGCGGAGGGTGCCGGCCATGGCGGGATGCAGCGAGGAATACTGGAACAGGTCCTCGGCGGCGATCGCCGGGCCGACGATGTCACCCTCGGTGATGGCGCGATCGTTGCCGAGCTGCGTGAACAGGTCGCCGCACAGCAGCGTGCCGGTGGATTCGTCCAGCATGACGCCGGCGTCCCAGGCGTGCGGCACCTGCGGCGTTGCCAGCCAGCGCAGGCGCTTGCCCGCCCCGAGGTCGATCACCTCGCCGTCGAGCAGGCGGCGCGGGGCGCGATCGGACAGGTCCTGCAACTGGGTGTCGCAGCCGAGCTCGCCGTGGGCCACTTCGGCGTTCGGGGCGAGCGCCAACCATTCGTTCATCGATCCGCATTCGTCGGCTTCGACGTGGCCAAAGCTGATCCAGCGGAGGTCTTCCGGGCGGATCACCCGGGCAACCGCGTCGCGCACCGCCGGGAACATGCGCCGCTGGCCGGTGTGGAAAAGCAGGGATTGCTCGCCCACGACGAGGAACTGGTTGAAGGTGAAGCCGACGGGCGGTGCGATTTCGGGTACGAACGTGGACAGGCGGTACACGCCCTGGGCGATTTCAGTCACGGTGGTGGTCATGGCGGGGCTCGCTCGGCCGGAATGGCCGGATTAATGAATGAGCAATAGTGTTCATTCAAAAAGCCGGGCTGTCAATATGACTAATCACCTATGTATACTGAAAACATGGCCCGAACCTATACCCTCAAGCGCCGCGCCGAACAGCAATCCGGGACCCGCCAGCGCATCGTCGATGCGGCGGTGGCATTGCATGGCGAGATCGGCCCCGCCCGCAGTTCGCTCAGCCAGGTCGCCGAGCGCGCCGGCGTGCAGCGCAACACGCTGTACGCGCATTTCCCCGACGAGCGCAGCCTGCTGCTGGCATGTTCCGGACAGACCATGGCGCGGGATCCCCTGCCGGACGCCGGCGAGCTGCGTGGACAGGCGGATGGCGAGACGCGCCTGCGCACCGGCCTGTCCGCGCTCTATGGCTGGTATGGGCGCAACGCGGCCATCGCGGGCTGCGTGTTGCGCGATGCGCAGGTAAGCCCGCTGGTGCAGGAAATCACCGCGCTGCGTTTCGCCGAGCCGATGGCGGCGCTGGAGGCGGCGCTGGCCCGGGGCTTGCGCGCGCCGCAACGTGCCATGCTCAAGCTGGCGCTGGAATTCGCGACCTGGCGCAGCCTCGCCCAGGACAGCGGGCTCAAGCCCGCCGCCGCGGTGGACGCCATGGTGCGCGCTATCCTTGGTGCATCGGGCCGGGGAGGGCAGCGATGACGGCGTACGGGGTGGGCGCGGTGCTGGCAATCTGCGCGGCCGCGTTCGCGCACTGGCTCGGGCTGGATCGCGAGCGTGGGTTCTACCCGACCGTGCTGACGGTGATTGCGTTCCTGTATTCGTTGTTCGCCGTGATGGGCGGGTCGGACTCGGCCTTGTTGCAGGAACTGGCCGCCGGCCTGGTGTTCGTCGCGTTGGTGGTGGTCGGTTTCCGCCGCAACCTGTGGTGGGTGGTAGCTGGACTGGCGTTGCACGGCATCTTCGACTTCTTCCACCCGCACCTGATCGACGACCCGGGCGTGCCCTCGTGGTGGCCCGCTTTTTGCCTGGCCTACGACGTGGTGGCCGCGGCCGGCCTGGCCTGGTTGATCCGGCGGGGCACGCTGCGCGCCTGATCTTGCGCTAGGCTGCACCCGCAGGCACTCGGGGGAGCGACGCATGGCTGTGACGGGACTGGCGCCGGCGAGCGGCGAGGAACGGCTGGACGTGGTGGATGCGCTGCGCGGCTTCGCGCTGTTCGGCATCCTGCTGGCCAACGTCCTGTACTGGTCGGGCTGGGGAATGGTCACCGACGAGCAGCGCATCGCCTGGGGCGGCGCTGACGGCGAGTTGTGGCAGTACCGTTTCCACCATCTGCTGGTGGACGGCAAGTTCTACACCATCTTCTCCTTCCTGTTCGGCGCCGGCTTCGCGCTGCAACTCGAACGGCTGACGCGGCGCGGCCACGAAGGCCTGCGCATCTACCGGCGGCGCGTGCTGATCCTGCTGGCGATCGGCCTGGTCCATAGTTTCCTGGTCTGGGACGGCGACATCCTCACGCTCTATGCGTTGATGGGGCTGCTGCTGCCGCTGTTCCACCGCTGGAGCCGGCGTGCGCTGGTGTGGACGGGTTTGGTGCTGATCTTCGTCGTGCCGTTCGCGGGCATGGCGTTGTTCGAGGCGCTCGGATGGAAGCCGCAGGACTACTTCTACGCCCAGAGCATGGCCATCGCCGAATCGCTCGGCGCGGATACGGCGCCGGACAAGGTGCTGGCGTGGATGGGCAGCGAGCGCTGGGCCGACCGCTGGGCGTGGATGGCCAGCGGACCGTCCTTCAGCTGGGCGCTGCGCATCGAGGCCTGGCGCATCCCCAAGGTGCTGGGAATCATGCTGCTGGGCATGGCGGCGGGTCGCGGCCTGGCCGACGGCAGCCTGCTCGCCGATCGTGCGTTGCTCAAGCGCGTGCTGGTGCTCGGCCTGCTGGTGGGCGTGCCCGCGTCGCTGGCCTATGCACTGATGCGGCACCAGGGCCAGGCGGACTGGCCGTCCCTGCTCGGCACGGTGCCGCTGGCGCTGGCGTACGCAAGTGCCTTCGCACTGGCCTGGCCGCATGCCTCGCGCTGGCTGGGGGTGTTCGCCGCGCCGGGCCGGATGGCGCTGACGAACTACCTCGTGCAGTCGGTGCTGGGCGTGACGCTGTTCTACGGCACCGGCTTCGGACTGGTGGGCCGACTGCCGATCCTGGGGTTCTACGGCTATGCGGTCGGCCTGTTCGCCCTGCAGGCGCTGTTCTCGCACTGGTGGCTGTCGCGGCATGCGCAAGGGCCGATGGAGACGCTGTGGCGGCGGTGGACCTACGGGCCGCGGTCGACCTGAATCAAGCGATCATCGGACGGGTGGCGACCAGAAGCTGCTGTCCTCGCGTGCGGCGACGGTCGCGACACAAAACGCCGCCATCCGGCGGATCAGGTCCTCGGGCAGCGGCTCGTCGTAGGGCAGCTTCAGGAAATGCTTGGTGGTGTCGTGGGCCTTCAGTTGCTCCTGGAAGGCCGCCATCGCCTCGGGCCCCGGCGCGAAGCTGAGGTGCGCCTTGTGGGCGGAGAAGGCGAAGACGAAGCGCGGCTCGACGAAGAACGGGTTTCCCCACTTGATGGCTTCCTGCGCCCTCGGGGCGGCCTCGCGCAGCAGGGCGTGCAGCCGCTCGAGCATCGCGCGGCCCTCCGGCGGGGCCGCGGCGATGTACCCGGCGACGGTGGTCGGACGCTGGCCGGCCATGGCTATTTCGCCAGCGCGTACAGGTATTCGGCGTAGGAGAGCGCCGCGCCGTCGAAGCCCTCGATGTTCTCGTGGGTGGACTCGATGACGAAGTACTCGTCCGGCGCATGCGCGCCGCTGCCGTGGCCCAGGCCGAAGTGGCCGGAGGGCAGGCTGAGCGGCGGGTCGGTGAAGGCGAAACCCGGGTAGGAGCCGGCGTTGCGCGGCCACAGCAGCGGCTTGGCGCCATGCGCCCGCAGGACATCCAGTTGCGCCTGGATCAGGCGCGCGTCCGAGCGCGTCTGCGTCGGGTTGTAGCCACCGGTCACTTTCACCTCGATGTCGCCGTAGCCGCGCCTGGCCAGGTGTGCTTTCAGCGCGGTGACGGCGTCGTCGAATTTCATGCCGGGCACCAGGCGCATGTCGATCTTCGCCACCGCCTGGTGCGGCAGCACGGTCTTGCCGCCGGGGCCGGTGTAGCCGCTCACCAGGCCTTCGATGTTGACGGTGGGCTGCGAGACCAGGCGTTCCTGCGCCTTCTGGTAGTCGAGGTCGTCGATCCAGTGCTGCACGCCGTAGCCCTTTTTTGCCAGGGCCTCGCTGTCGGGTGCGGTGGCGGCGGCGATCATCGCCTTGTGCTCGTCGCTGATCGGCGGCGCGGTCGGGTAGTTGTCGATGGCGATGGTGTTGCCGTCCTCCGATACCAGGGTGTCGAGCGCCTTCACCAGGCGCCAGGCCGGGCTGTCCACCATGGCCTTGAGCGAGGAGTGGACGTCCTTGCTCGGCCCGCGACCCCACTTCTCCCCGGAGGCGATCAGTTCGAGTTCGACGATGCCCTTGGCGCCGAGGCTGACGGTGATGACGCCGTCGAGGTCCTGCATCGCGCTCGGCATGAACACGCCCATCGTCTTCCGGAAGGCCGCGCGCACCCGCGGCTCGTCCATCAGCTGGCGGATGTGCACCGATCCGATTTCCTCCTCGCCTTCCGCGATCAGCACGAGGTTCACCGGCAGCTTGCGGTCGGCGGCCTTGAAGGCGTGCAGCGCGGCGAGGAAGGCGGCTTCCGGGCCCTTCTGGTTGACCGCGCCGCGACCCATCAGGACCTTTCCGAACTCGGGCTTGTCGATGATGCGCGACTCGAGCGGCGGACTGGTCCATTCCTTCGGGTCGTACTGCTTGACGTCGTACATGAAGTACACGCCGACGGTCTTCGGTGCGCCGGCGTCGAGCGTGGCGAACACGCCCGGCTTGCCGTCGGTCGGGATGACCTCGACGTGCTGGAAGCCTGCGTCGCGCAGCAGTTTGGCCTGGAACTCCGCGCCCTCCGCGGGGTTGAGGTTCTCGGCGGCGATCGAGGGCAGGGCGATCCAGTCCTTGAGGCGCTGGACGTTCGCGTCGTGTTGCAAAGCGAGCTGCGCGCGGATCGGTGCGAGGTCGGCGTCGGCGGCGAACACCGTGCCGGGAAGCGTGGTGATCACGGCGGCAAGCAAGGCGGCGGCAGGCAGCTTCATGCGGGCATCCAATCGGTGGAGTCAGGGGCGAGTCTAGGCCAGGACGGGCGCCACGGGATCAGCCCAGTTCGAAGCTGGTGATGCCGAAGATCCGCTCGCGCGGAAGCGGGGGCGCGGGACCGCGGTACTCGGGCGCCACGATGTACAGGCCGATGAAGCCGAACCCGTCGCCGTACTTCACCGCGCTGATCGAGGCGATCGGCGCGTCGCCCTGCCAGCCCAGCAGGAAGCCCGAGGGATCGGCGGCGACGAAGCGGTCGAGGTCACCCGTGCCCGGATTCCAGCCCTCCGCGGCGGCCCAGTCGAGCGTGAGGGCGAGCCCGTCGCGACCCGCGGGCGCGATGCGGTAGTCGGCCATGTTCAACGCCCGCCGCCGCCCCCGCCACCTCCGCCGCCGCCGGAGAATCCACCGCCGCCACCACCCGAGCCCGAGCCCGGTGGCGTGGACGCCGAGGAGATCTGCGCGTTGAGCGAACTGCCCAGCGAGCGGCCGAGATTGGCCAGGCCCATCGGTTGCCC
>CBININ010000016.1:0-17001 GCA_966250755.1 uncultured Gammaproteobacteria bacterium
TGCCGGTGCAGGTGGCGCGTTCGGGCCTGCGCACGATCGCCTACGGCACCGGCCATAGCGACCGCCTGCTGCTGCCCAACGTCCCACAGAGCGGCGACATCCGCCGCGGCGACCTGCTGATCAGCTCCGGCCTGGGAGGCCGCTTCCCCGCGGGCTTCCCGGTCGGCACCGTCACCGCGCTGCAGGCCGACAAGCTGCGCCTGTTCGTGACCGCCGACGCCACGCCCGCCGCGCACCTGGAGCGCGGCAGCGAAGTCCTGCTGGTGAGCAATCGCCCCGCGCCGGTGGACTTCGGTCCGCCGGCGCCGCCGCACACGGACCAGCCGGGCCCGCAGGTGGAAGAGGCGGCCGATGCGGTGCACGCAGCGCCGGCCGCGTCCGCCTCGAAGACGGCGGCGGCAACCGCATCCAAGCCCGCGGCCACCAAGCCCGCGGCGCCCGCGCCGAAACCCGCCGCGGAGACCGACCGATGATCCGCGCGCCCACCGGCTGGCTGATCTACGGCAGCTTCCTCGTCGGCCTGCTGTTCGCGGTGATCCCGCTGCCGGCGATGGTGCAGCCGCTGCGACCTTATCTTCTCGCCATGCTGGTGGCCTACTGGGCGATGGAGGCGCCGACGCGCGTGGGTTTCGGCACGGCGTTCACCCTTGGCGTCCTCGCCGACCTTGCCACCGCGTCCGTGCTCGGCGAACAGGGCTTCCGGCTGGTGGTGATCGCCTGGCTGGTGCAGCGCTTCCGCACGCGCCTGCGCTTCTTCCCGCTCTGGCAGCAGGCGGCGGCGGTCGGCTTGCTGCTGTTCAACGACCGCCTGTTGGCCTGGCTGATCCACCTGTTCGTGGGCTCGAACCTTTCCAGCCTGGCCTGGTGGCTGTCGCCGCTGCTGGGCTTCCTGCTCTGGCCCTGGCTGTACGTGCTGATCGACATGGCGCGCCTGCGCGCGCGCGAACGCGGCTGACGCCACCATGGGGCCGCGCCGCCGCCACCTGATGAAGAACCCGCACCTGGAGGCCGACCAGTTCCAGCGTCGCGCCCTGGTCGGCTTCATCGGCATCGCGGTCGCGCTCGGCGGCCTGTGCTTCGGCTACTTCCGCCTGCAGGTGCTGCAGCACGAGGAATACCGCACGCGCTCGGAGGCCAACCGCATCAAGCCGCGCCCGGTGGTGCCGGCGCGCGGATTGATCTACGACCGCAATGGCAAGCTGCTGGCCGACAACGTGCCCGCCTACCGGCTGGAGGTCACGCCGGACCAGGTCGAGGACCTGGACGCGACCCTGGCCGGATTGAATGCGCTGATCGGCCTGAGCCCGGAGGAAGTGCAGCAGTTCAGGGCCAACCGCCGCGCCACCCGCGGCTTCCGCCCGGTGGTGCTCAAGCTGCGGCTGAGCGAGGAGCAGCGCGCGCGCCTGGCGGTCAACCGCCATCGCTTCCCCGGCGTGGACGTGGTGCCTTACCTCACGCGGCGCTATCCCTACGGCGACCTGTTCGCGCACGTGGTGGGCTACGTCGGCCGCCTCGACGCCGACGACCTGGATGCGCTCGGCGACAGCAAGTACGCGGCGCTCACGCATGTCGGCAAGTCGGGCCTGGAGCGCATGTACGAGCAGCGCCTGCGCGGCGAGATCGGCTACGAGAACGTCGAGACCAATGTCGAGGGCCGGGCGCTGCGGGTGGTCGGCAATGTCCCGTCCAAGCCGGGCGCCGACCTGCAGCTGAGCATCGACGCCGACCTGCAGCAGGCCGCGGTGACCGCCTTTGGGGATCGCGACGGCGCGGCGGTGGCGGTCGACGTGCGCACCGGCGAGGTGCTGGCGATGGTCAGCCTGCCGCAGTTCAATCCCAACCTGTTCGTCAACGGCATCTCGCACGCCGACTACAAGCGGCTCACCGGCAACCCATCGGTGCCGCTGTTCGACCGCAACCTGCACGGCGGCACGCCGCCGGGCTCGACCATCAAGCCCTTCATGGGCCTGGCCGGCCTCGAACTCGGCCTGCGCCGTCCCTCCGACCGCATCCTGTCCACCGGCGAGTGGCGCATCAACGGCCGCGGTCGGTCGTTCGGCGACGCCCACCGCGGCGGTCACGGCTGGGTGGACCTCAAGGAATCGATCGCGCAGTCGGTCAACACCTACTACTACCAGCTCGCAGTGGACATGGGCGTGGAGCGCTTCGACACGGTGATGGCGCGCTACGGGTTCGGCAAGGCCACCGGCATCGACCTGATCGGCGAGACCGACGGCATCCTTCCTTCGCCCGAATACAAGCACAAGCGCTGGCGCCAGGACTGGTACATGGGTGACCTGGTCAACGCAGGCATTGGACAGGGCCTGTGGAAGGCGACCCTCCTGCAACTGGCGCAGGCCACCGCGGCGCTCGCCGACGACGGCCAGCGCCATCGCCTGCACCTGTTGCGCGCGAGCCGCCAGGGCTTCGACGCGCCCTGGTTGCGCGAGCCGCAGCCGGCGCCGACGATGATTTCCACCAGCCACGAGCACATGCAGTCGGTGCGCGACGGCATGGTCGCCACCGTGCACGGGCCGACGGGCACCGCGCGCGCGATCGGTCTCAATGCGCCCTACCTGATGGGCGGCAAGACCGGCACCGCGCAAGTGGTGAGCAACAAGAACAACCTGCGCCTGGACCCCCACAACCTGCCGCTGCATCTGCGCCACCAGGCCTTGTTCATCGCCTTCGCGCCCGCCGATGCGCCGCGCATCGCGGTCGCGGTGGTGGTCGAGCACGGCGGGTTCGGATCGAGTTCGGCGGCGCCGGTGGCGCGCGCGATCATGGACGCCTACCTGGCGCCCAAGCGCGGTAGCGCGCCCCTGCCGACCGCGTCCTCGCAACCCGGCGCCCCGGCCGTCGCGCCTTTGGCCGTGCCGACGCCGACGCCACCGGCGGTCGCTCCCGCGCGGCCCGCACCGGCCGCGAGCCAGGCCGCCGGGGAGGCCACGCCATGATCCCGCAACTGCGCGACGCCCTGCTGGACTTCCTCGACAAGGTCGACTGGCCCCTGCTGCTGGCGCTGTGCGCGGTGATGTTGGCGAGCCTGGTGGTGCAATCGAGCGCGGGCGGCGGCGAGATGCGGGTGGTGCTGGCGCAAGGCGCGCGCTTCGCCGCCGGCCTCGGGGTGATGGTGCTGCTGTCGCGCGTCTCGCCGGCGCGGCTGCGGATCTGGACGCCGTTCGTGTTCGGCGTGACGCTGGCGCTGCTGCCGATGGTGTTCGCCTTCGGCTCGGGCCGCAGCGCACGGCTATGGATCAACCTCGGCATCTTCTACCTGCAGCCGGGCGAGCTGCTGAAGATCTCGGTGCCGATGATGGTGGCCTGGTACCTGCACCGCGTCGTGCTGCCGCCAAGTTGGGGCTCGCTGCTGGTATGCGCGGCGATCATCGGCGTGCCGGTCGCGCTGATCGTCAAGCAGCCCGACCTGGGCACGGGCATGCTGGTGGCGGCCTCGGGTGCGTTCACGCTGTTCCTGGCGGGCTTGGCATGGTGGCGCATCGGCTTGTTCGCCGCGCTCGGCATCAGCGCCTTGCCGGTGGCCTGGATGTTCCTGATGCCGTACCAGAAGGACCGCATCCTGATGTTCCTCAACCCCGAGTCCGATCCGTTGGGCGCGGGTTGGAACATCATCCAGTCCAAGATCGCCATCGGTTCGGGCGGCTGGATCGGCAAGGGCTGGGGCCAGGGCAGCCAGGCGCACCTGGATTTCCTGCCGGAGCACACCACCGACTTCGCCTTCTCGGTACTCTCCGAGGAGTGGGGCTGGGTGGGCGTGAGCGTGGTGTTCGCGCTCTACCTGTTCATCGTCGGGCGCAGCCTGTGGATCGCGGCCAACGCGCGCGACGGCTATTCGCGGCTTCTGGCCGGCGCGCTGGCCATGACCTTCTCGGTCTACGTGCTGGTCAACGGCGGCATGGTGGTGGGCCTGTTGCCGGTGGTCGGCGTGCCGATGCCGCTGCTGAGCTACGGCGGCACCTCCGCGGTGTCGCTGCTGGCCGGCTTCGGCATCGTGATGTCGGTGCGCGCGCACCGCAAGTTCATGTCGTGACGTCCAGGCTTGCCGCGCGCACCGCGCCCGGCGTCAACCCACCCGGTCGATGATCGCGCGGGCCCGGGCGGCGCTCTCGCGCACCCGGGACCAATCCCGCGCCTGCAGCCAGGCCTTCGGCACCATCCACGAGCCGCCGATGCAGGCGACGTTGGTCTGGGCGAGGTAGTCCGCCGCATCGGTTTCGCCGATGCCGCCGGTGGGGCAGAACAACATGTCGGGCAGCGGCCCCTGCAGCGCCTTGAGCATGGCCAAGCCGCCGACGGCGGCGGCCGGAAAGAGCTTGGCGACGCGAAATCCATGCTCACGCAGCACCAGCGCCTCGCTGGGCGTGGCCACGCCCGCGACCACCGGCAAGGAACAGGCCGCGAGCGCCTCGCGTAGCGCGGGCGTGGTGCCCGGGGTGACGATGAAGTCGGCGCCGGCCGCCTGCGCCTCGTGCAATTGCCGCGCGTCCAGCACCGTGCCCGCGCCGACGCTGACGTCGGGCAGCTCGCGCTTGAGCGCCGCCAGCGCGGCCAGCGCCGCGGGCGTGCGCAAGGTCAGCTCGATCGCGGACAGGCCGCCGTCGAGCAAGGCGCGCGACACCGCGAGGGCCTCGTCCACACTGTCGGCGGTGACGATCGGCAGGATCCGTGCGGCGCGCAGCAGCGCTTCGGCCTCGTGGTTGCGGCGGTCGATGTCGGCGGCGGTCATTGGTCGCGCTCGTAGTGCGGGGCGAGCAGGGCCGCGGGGCCGCCGCCGAGGTCGTACTCCGGATCGTAGTCGGTGCCCGGCGGCGTCGGCGAGTACACCGGCCCGCAGCTGATGCTCAGCGCGCCCTCGTCGGCAGGCGTGGCGACCGCGCGGTTGATCGCGAACAGGTTGCGGCCCAGGTCCATCCGCGGCGGCGTGGAGTCGCGGTCGGGCGTGCGTACGCGGAAGTCCTCCTCCGGCACCAGCGCCTGCAGCACGCCGTTGTCGCCGTCCACCAGGACCATGTCGCCATCGCGCAGCCGCGCCAGCGGCCCGCCCACCGCGGCCTCGGGCGTGACGTGGATGGCCGAGGGAATCTTGCCCGACGCGCCCGAGAGCCGGCCGTCGGTGACCAGCGCGACCCGCCGGCCCTGGTTCTGCAACATGCCCAGCAGCGGGGTGAGGCTGTGCATCTCCGGCATGCCGTTGGCGCGCGGGCCCTGGAAGCGCACCACCGCGACGAAATCGCGGGGCAATGCATTGGCTGCATGCAGCTGGTTCAGTGCCTGCGGGCTGTCGACCACCACCGCCGGCGCCTCGACGCGGCGCTGCTCGGGCGCGACCGCCGACAGCTTGATCATCGCGCGACCGAGGTTGCCGCGCACCAGCCGCAGGCCGCCGTGGGCCTCGAACGGATCGCCCGCCGGGCGCACCACGTCGGGATCGGCGCTCTGCGCCACGCCGGGCACGCTGGCGAGTCGGCCTTCGAGCAGGCGCGGTTCACGCGTGTATTCGGCCATGCCGCCTTCCAGGATCGTCGGGATGTCGGTGTGCATCCAGCCGGCGTCCATCAACTCGCGGAACACGAAGGCGATGCCGCCGGCGGCGGCGAAGCGGTTCACGTCGGCGGGACCGTTGGGATACACCCGCGCCAGCAAGGGCACGCCCTGCGCGAGGTGGTCGATGTCGTCCCAGGTCAGCGCAATGCCCGCCGCGCGCGCGACCGCGAGCCAGTGGATAGTGTGGTTGGTCGAACCGCCGGTGGCGATCAGGCCAACGAGGGCGTTGACGATCGCGCGCTCGTCCACCAGCCGGCCGATCGGGCGGTAGTCGGGGCCCAGCGCGGTGGTCTCGAGCGCGCGAACGGTCGCCGCCTCGGTGAGCGCGTCGCGCAGAGGTGTCCCGGGATTGACGAAGGAGCCGGGCAACTGCAGGCCCATCGCCTCAAGCAGCACCTGGTTGGAATTGGCGGTGCCGTAGAAGGTGCAGGTGCCGGGGCCGTGGTAGGACGCGGCCTCGGCTTCCAGAAGCTCCTCGCGCGTGGCCAGGCCGGCGGCGAAGCGTTCCCGCACCGCGGCCTTCTCCTTGTTCGAGATGCCCGGCGTCATCGGGCCCGCCGGCGCGAACACCACCGGCAGGTGGCCGAAGGCGAGCGCGCCGATCAGCAGGCCGGGCACGATCTTGTCGCAGACGCCCAGGCACAGCGCGGCGTCGAACATGTCGTGGCTCAGCGCGATCGCGGTGGCCTGGGCGATGACGTCGCGCGAGAACAGCGACAGCTCCATGCCGGCGCGTCCCTGGGTGACGCCGTCGCACATCGCCGGCACGCCGCCGGCGACCTGCGCGGTGGCGCCACGCGCGCGGGCGAAGCGGCGGATCATCTCGGGGTAGGGCTCGAAGGGCTGGTGCGCCGACAGCATGTCGTTGTAGGCGCTGACGATGCCGAGATTGGGCGTGACGCCGCCGCGCAGCTTGGGCTTGTCGTCTCCGGACGCGGCAAAGCCGTGGGCAAGATTGCCGCAACTCAGGCGATGCCGGTACGGCCCCTGTTGCAGCGACTGCTCGATGCCGGCGAGGTAGGCGGCGCGGCTGCCGCGGCTGCGCTCGCGCAGGCGTTCGGTGACTTCGACGACGCGGGTCTGCAGGTCGGCCATCACGGGCACCAGTGGATCTGCAAGGGCTCGCCGGGAAGCGAGAACAGGGCGCGCACCGGCAGCGCCTCGACCTCGTCGCCGGCGAGCGCCTGCTCGAGCAGTTCGCGCTTCGCGCGGCCGCGCACCAGCAGCAGGCGGCGGCGTGCACGCGCCAGGCCGTGCGGCGTCGCGCTGATGCGCAAGGGCCAGGCGCCGGCGCCGGCGCAGCCGCTGGCGTCGACGCCCACGTAATCGTTGGCCGAGGCGAGCGCCTCGCCGAGGCCGCGCGCACCCGGGAACAGCGAAGCGGTGTGCCCATCGGGGCCCATGCCCAGCAGCGCGGCGCTGGCGTCACGGGCGCGGTGGTTGGCGTGGCGCACCGCCTCGTCCAGGTTGCGGTCGGGCATGAGCAAAGGCTCCAGGGTGGCGGGTGCGGCGCGGCCGTCGAGTAGCGTCGCGCGCACCAGCGTGGCGTTGCTGTCGGGATCGCCGGGCGGCACCCAGCGCTCGTCCACCAGTGCAAGTGTCACTCTAGTCCAGTCCAGTCCGTAGCAGGCCAATGCGCGGTAAACCGGCGCCGGCGTGCTGCCGCCGGACAGCAGCAGGCGCGCCGGACCGGTGGCGAGGTCGCGGCGCAGCGCATCGGCGCAGGCGTCGGCGGCGCCCGCGGCCCAGGCGCTTTCGTCGGCGTAGGTGGTCCAGGTCGGGGCGATGCGACTCATGCGTGCCCGCTGCCGACGTAGTCGCGGCGGGCGAAGGCGGCTGCGCCGAGCAGGCCGGCCTGCGGATGCAGCACCGCCAGCGTCGGCACCCGCGCCATCGCCTCGCTGAAGCGCCCCTTGGCCTCGAAGCGCGCGCGGAAGCGCGAAGCCTGCAGCGGCCCCAGCAACTTCGGCACCAGGCCGCCGGTAAGGTAAACGCCGTCCCAGGCGCCGAGCGTGAGCACCAGGTCGCCCGAGATCGCACCGAACACGGCGAAAAACAGGTCGAGCGCGCTTGCGCAGCGCGCGTCGCCGCGGGCGGCGCCTTCGCTGACTTCGCGCGGGCTGAGCGCGACCGCTTCGGCGCCCTCGAGTTCGGACAGGGCGGCGTGGATGTTCACCAGGCCGGCGCCGCTGACCAGGCGCTCGTTCGACACGCGGCCGAAGCGCGCGGCCAGGCGCCCGAGCACGGCGGCCTCCCGCGCGTCGGTGGCGGCGAAGCTCACATGCCCGCCTTCGGTTTCCAGCACGTGGCCGCGGCCTTCGCGCACGATCAGCGCGCTCACGCCCAGTCCGGTGCCGGGGCCGATCACCGCGCAGGTACGCTCGTCGGTGGCGGGCGCCGGCCCGTGCGGACCGATCGCTGCGAGATCGCGCGCACCGAGCAGCTCCACCGCCATCGCCTGCGCGGCGAAGTCGTTGACCAGGCGCAGCGAGTCCAGCCCGAGCTCGGTCTGCGAGAGCGAGCGCGAGATCGTCCACGGATGGTTGGTGATGCGGGCGGCGTCCCCCTCGACCCGGCCGGCGACCGCGAACACGCCGTCGTGCACCGAACCCGGCGCTTCGCCGATGTGCGCCAGGTAATGCGCGGCGGCGTCGTCCAGCGAGGCGAAGCGCGCCACCTCGTACTGGCGCACGCTGTCCTCGCGCAGCGGCGCCGGCGCGCCGGCATCGGCCAGCGCGAAACGCGCGTGGGTGCCGCCGATGTCCGCCAGCAGGGCGATGCGACCGCTCATGCCGGCCTCCGCGTGCGCTTGCCGCCGACGCAACTGATCGGCAGGAAATCGCCGGCCGCTTCCGGACCCCAGGAGCCCGCCGGATAGGCCAGCGCCGGCGTCGCCGCGGCGGTCCACGCCGCGCTGATGCTGTCGATCCAGGCCCAGGCCGCCTCGACTTCC
Organism: uncultured Gammaproteobacteria bacterium; assembly: GCA_966250755.1. Taxonomy (GTDB): domain Bacteria; phylum Pseudomonadota; class Gammaproteobacteria; order Xanthomonadales; family Xanthomonadaceae; genus Arenimonas. The sequence continues at coordinate 8,519 of CBININ010000016.1, forward strand.
TCGCCGGTGACGAACAGCGCCTGGTTGCCGTGCACGGCATCCAGCAGCAGCCGTTCGTAGGCGATGCGCCGCTGCGGCGTCGGCATGGACAGGTCCATCGACAGCGGTTGCAGTTCGGTACCGCTCCATTCGGGCGCCGCCAGGCTGCCCATCAGGCCGAGTTCGATGTTTTCCTCGGGCTGCAGCTGCATCAGCAGGCGGTTGGGCATGGCGCCGGAATGCGGCGGACGGTCGAACAGCCAGTGCGAGACCGGCTTGAAGGACACCAGTACCTGCGTGGTGCGCTGGGCCAGGCGCTTGCCCGTCACCAGCCGGAACGGCACGCCCGACCAGCGCCAGTTGTCGATGTGCGCGCGCAGGGCGACGAAGGTCTCCGCATCGCTGGGATGCTCGAAGCCCGTCACCGCGCGGCCGTCCACCACGCCGGCGCCGTAGCGGCCGCGCACGCTGTTGGCGGCGACGTCCTCGGCCGTCATCGGCCGCAGCGCCTTGAGCACCTTGCGCTTCTCGTCGCGCAGGCTCTCGGCGTCGAGCGCGCCCGGCGGCTCCATGGCGATCAGCGCCAGCAGTTGCAGCATGTGGTTCTGCACCATGTCGCGCAACGCGCCGTATTGCGCGTAGTAGCCCTCGCGGCCGTCCACGCCCTCGGTCTCGGCGACCAGGATGTCCACGGACTGGATCCAGCGGTTGTGCCAGACCGCCTCCATCAGCGTGTTGCCGAAGCGCAGCGCGATCAGGTTCTGCACCGGCGCCTTGCCCAGGTAATGGTCGATGCGGAAGATCCGCGACTCGTCGAGGAAGCCGCGCAGCGTGGCGTTGATCGCGCGCGAGCTGGCCAGGTCGTGGCCAATGGGTTTTTCCAGCACCAGCCGCGAAGGCGCGGCCAGCAGGCCGGCCTGCTGCAGGCCGGCGCAGGTGGATTCGAACAACGAGGGCGGGATGGCCAGGTAGCTCACCGCCGGGCGATCGGCGAACGCCTGCAGCTTCGTCGCCATCGCCGAGGGGTCGGCCAGGTCCACCGAGACGTAGGTCGTGCGCGCAATGAGGTCCTCGAAGGCCTCGCGCCAGCGCTCGTGCTCGCCGCGCATCTGCGTGCGCATCCAGTCGGCGAAGGCGGCGGGCTCGAACTCCTGCCGGCCGATCGCCACCACGCGGAAGTTGGCCGGCAGCAGGCGGTCGCGCAGCAGGTGCACCAGCGAGGGGAAGAGGTAGCGCTGCGAGAGGTCGCCGGTGGCGCCGAACAGCAGCAGGGTGTCGTTCACCGGGGGCAGGGGCATCAGTTCACCACGTAGACGAGGGCAGTGCGCGCGGGCACCGTGAAGCGGCCGGTCGCGGCGTCGACGCCGGCCTGCTCGCGGGGGCGCGTGTCGGCCGCGCCGGGCGCCTGGTGCACCGGATGCAGGCGCCAATTCTTGCCGCGTTCGGCCGGCAACACCAGCGCGCGCGGCTCCGGCGACACGTTCACCAGGTACAGCAGCTCGGCGAAGTCCGCGCCTTCCAGGCCGCGGCCGTCGAGATGCGCGGCCAGCACCGCCGGATCCTGCGCCGGCCCGGTGTTCTCGAAGCGCAGGCGCGCGCGGATCGCCCCGGCGTCGGGCAGGCGGAAGAGGCGGGTGCTCGCACGGATACGCAGCAGGTCGCGGAAGGCAGCGCGGGCGAAGGCGATGTCCGCCGGCGCGGGCTTGATCGCCGCGTCGGCCAGCACCGGCCGCAGCAGGTCCCAGTCCTTGCCGTTGTCCGGCTTCGGCGGCAGCCCGGTGCCGAAGAAGTTGTCCTGCGCGCTCCAGTCGAGGCGATTGAACCAGTCGCCGGAATCGTAGCTGTTGCGGTCCAGCGACTTGGAGCGCAGCAGGTCCACGCCTGCGTGGTAGTAGGCCACGCCCTGGCTGAAGGCATTGATCGCCATGGCCAGCACCTGCACCCGCGCCCGCTCCGCAGCCGGCGTGTCGCGCGGCAGCTTCAGCGCGTTGATGTCGTAGAGGGTCTGGTTGTCGTGGTTCTCGATGTAGTTGACGACTTCGGCCGGTTGCGAGACATACCCGGCGGGCTGGTCGCCGTAGGGAATGTCGGCCAGCGCGCGCTCGCTGCCGTCCTGCGTCTGCATTCGGTAGTCGCGCAGCGAGCCGGCCAGGCCCACGCGCACCATGTCGGCAGCCTTGCGCAGGTCCTCGGCGGTCCGCGCCGGCGCCGCCGCGTTGCGTGCATACACCAGGCCGTTGACGTAGCCCTGCCGCGCCAGCATGTCGCGGCCGCTGTCGCCGGCGCTGCCGCCGCGCACCGCGTCGCGGCCGCGGTCGCTGAAGGTGCCGATGCCGCTGCCGTTGAGCGAGAGTTGCGAGGCCTGCACGAAGCGTGCCCCGTTGGCGATCTCGCCGAAGTTCCAGCCTTCGCCGATCAGGTTGACGTGGCGGCCCGTGGCGGCGTCCACGTCGGCCTGCAGCGCTTCCATCACCGCGCGCGGCTGGTGCGCCATCAGGTCGAAACGGAAGGAGTCGATGCGGTACTGCGTCGCCCACAGCCGCACGGAGTCGATCATCAGCCGCGCCATCATCGCGTGCTCGGTGGCGGTGTTGGCGCAGCAGGTCGAGCGCTCGACCGCGCCCTTGCCGTCGAGACGCTGGTAATAGCCGGGGACGATGCGGTCGAGCACCGAGCGCGGGTCCTGCCCGCTGGCGCTGGTGTGGTTGTAGACCACGTCCATGCCCACCCGCAGGCCGGCGCGGTGCAGCGCCTGCACCATGGCGCGGAACTCGCGCACGCGTGCGGCGCCGTCGTTGGCGTCGCTCGCGTAGCTGCCTTCGGGGGCGTTGTAGTGCAGCGGGTCGTAGCCCCAGTTGAAGCAGTCCTTCGCCGCCACCGCCATCACCGCGGCCTGCGCGGCCTCGCCCGCGGGGCCGTCTACCGCCACGGTGGGCGTGACGCAGCCGACTTCGGGTACCGTCGCCAGGTCGAATACCGGCAGCAGGTGCACGTCGGTCAGTCCGGCGTCGGCCAGCGCGCGCAGGTGCCGCATGCCCAGGCTGTCGGCCTGGGTGAACGCCGCGTACTTGCCGCGCAGCGGCCCCGGCACGCTGGCGTCATTGATCGAGAAGTCGCGCACGTGCAACTCGTAGATGACCATGTCGGTCTGCGCGAGGCCCGCGTGCGGCGACGGCGTCGCGTCCCAGCCCGGGGGCTTGAGCGCCGCGTCGCCGAGGTCGACCACCAGGCCATGGCGGGAATCGGCGTCGAGCGCCTGCGCGTAGGGATCGGTGACCCGGTTGCGAACCAATCCCGTGCCCGGCACGAACACGTCCACGAGGTAGCGGTAGGCGGCGCCGCGCAGGTCGCCGGTGACCGACGCCGACCAGGCGCCAGTCCGCGGGTCGCGCTGCATGGGCAGCGGTGCGTCGTCGTCCGCCCCCGCGCGTTGCAAGCACAGCGCCACCCGACGTGCGGTCGGCGCCCATAGCGTGAAATCGGTACCCGCCGCGTCGACGACCGCGCCGAGGCGGCTGCCGTGGGCAGCCGCGGCGTAGCGATCGTCCAGCGCGCCGGGCGACTGCAAGCCGGTGGCATCGAGTACGCGGCCGTCGCCATCTTCCGCGACCAGCCACAGTTGGCCTCGGAGCAGGTCGGGCAGGCGGTCCGCATCGGCGGACGGCAAGGACAGGCGCGGACCGGCACCGATGAAGCCGAAGCGCGCCACCAACGGCACCGGCAGGCCCCCGCCATCGGGCGCGAGCGCGATGCGACCGTCGGACCCTGCTACCCGGTCGCCATGGCGACGGAGTTGGCCCTCCCTCGAGTAGCGCAGGCTGAAGCGCGCCGAATTCGGCGCTCCCGGCCACTGCAGGCGGCCGCGATCGAGCCAGTAGGCGCGGGCGTCGGCAGCGGGATCGGCGGCGGCGCGCAGCACGGTGGCGGGGGCATCACTGGCGCAGTCGGCGGCGGTCGGCGTCGGTAGGGCCTGTGCGCCCACGGCCGCGGACCCCAGCCAGGCCGAACAGGCGAACGCGACGACCAGTGCCGGGGCCGGGAGGGCTGGGCTCACCGAGGGTCCGGCGGGGTGGGCCAAGGCAGTCCTCGGGTTCGCCCGGCCCGGCAGGCCCGTCAGCGGTCAGGTAACTTTACTACACCAACAAGCCGGAAGGGGCCGCGGTCCCCGCGAAGCGCCAGAGTGCGCGCCCTGGGTGAAACTCGGTGGGCGTAGTTTCTCTACACGCACTGGACAGGACTCAGGGGCCGAACAGGAAAGCCACGGCCCTCGGGAACTCCTCGCGCCAGGCCGTCTCGTTGTGCTCGGCATCCGGCCGGATGGCGGCGACGAGCCGCACGTCCCGGCCGCCCTGGGAGCGCAGCAACGCGGCCATGCGCTCGGCGGACTCGGCCATGTCACCGCCCTCGCGGCCGCCGGCTACCAGCCAGATGCGGGTCCCGGAACGGGGCGGGTGAGCCTTCGCGAAGTTCCAGACCCGGTCGGAATACCAATACGACGGCGAGAAGATGCCCACCCGGCCGAACACGTCCGGATGCGTGCGCATCGCGTAGTCGCTGATCAGACCACCCAGCGAACTGCCGAGCATGCCGGTGTGGTCGCGGTCGGTGAGGGTGCGGTAGTGCGCATCCACGTAAGGCTTGACCACAGTCACCACGAAATCGAGGTATTGCGCGCCCTCCGCGACCTCGCTTTGGTCGGGGTTCGGCCAGGGCGTGAGTTCGGCGACGCGCTTCTCGGCGCCGTTGTCGATGCCCACGACGATCAATTCGAGCTTGCCGGCGCGGGCCATGGCGTCGAGGGTCTCGTCCACGCCCCACTCGCCGACGAAACTGGTCGCGTCGTCGAAGAGGTTTTGGCCATCGTGCATGTACAGCACCGGATAGCGCTTGTCGCTGGTTTCGTAGCCCGGCGGCAAGTAGATGCGCAGCGTTCGCGCGCGGCCGAGGCCGGGCATGGCCAGCGGCGGCGCGAGTACGTGCACACCCGGCCCGGCGCTGGGCAGGAGCGGCTTGCGATGCGCCGCCTGGTACGCGGTCCAGGCGAACCAGCCCGCCAGGGCCAGGGCCAGCGTGGCGACGAGCCAGGTGATTCGGGTACGTGTCATCTCAGCGGCTCCTCCGAGGTGTTCATGCGCGCAGCGCCCGCCGCTGCCCAAGCACCCGCCGCCGCGTGCCGCGCGCCGCCGGGATCCAGCCGAGTCTGCCCCAGCGCCAGGCCATGACCAGCCCGCGCACCCATTCGTCGGCCGCATACGCGAACCACACACCGACCAGGCCGAGCCCGAGCTGCCTGCCGAGCAGCCAGGAGCCGCCCGCCATCACGATAACCATCGAGAACGCGCCCACCACCACCGGGAACCGGGCGTCGCCGGTCGCGCGCAACGCGTTGATCAGCACCACGTTGCAGGTGCGGCCGGGCTCGAGCAGCACGGTGATCCACAGCAGCACGCTCGCTTCGCGCAGGATCCCGGCATCGTCGGTGAACAGGCGCAGGGTCCACGGCGCGGTCGCCGCCGCCGCCGTCGCGATGAGGAAGGAGACCACCAGTCCGGTCGCGAGGCTGCGGCGCACCATGCGGTTCGCGCGGTGCAGGTCTCCCGCGCCCACCAGGTGACCGACCAGGATCTCGCCCGCGAACCCGATGGCGACGGTGAACAGCACGATCAGCGTCATCACCTGCGAGGCGTAGGTGTGCGTCGCCAGCGCCACCGTGCCCATGCCCGACACCACCGCCATCGAGACCAGCATGGCCACCCGGTAGGCGATGTTCTCGGCCGCGCCCGGCAGGCCGATGTGCAAGGCCGGGCCGAGGACCTGCGGATGCACGCGCCACCAGTCCGCCGGTCGCGTGTGCAGGTGCAGGCGCCGCCGCCACAGCCACAGGTGCACGGCCATGCCGAAGCCGCGGCTGATCGCCATCGCCAGCGCGAAGCCCGGCAGGCCCAATGCCGGCAGCGGGCCCCAGCCTTGCATCAGGGGCAGCGCCAGCAGCAGGTGCACCGCGTGCATGGCCAGGATGTTGAACATGGCGTCGCGGGTGCGCAGGTGCGCGCGCATCACCGCCGACATGCTGGCGTTGTAGGCGTCCAGCAACAGCGCCAGCGCCAGCATGCGCAGGTAGGGCTGGCCGATCGCCAGCACCGCATCGGGTGCATCCAGCAGGGCCAGCAGCGGGCCGGCGCCGAGGAACACCACCACCGCGGTGCCGAGGCCCAGCCAGGTGCTGGCGCCGAGCGCCGCGCGGGCGACGCGGTGCGCGCCCTCGGTGTGGCCCGCGCCCAGGGCCTGGGTGATCACCACGCTCACGCCCATGCTGACGATGCGGAACAGCAGGAAGAAGGCGCCGAGCATCTGGTTGGACAGCGCGAAGGCCGCCGAGGCGGTGTCGGATTCGCGCGAGGCCAGCCACAGGCCGAGCAGGCCGACGCCGAAGCCGAGCACCAGTTCGGCCAGCAGCGGCCAGGCCAGCACCAGCAGGCGCGGGCGCGGCAGGGCGGGCGCGCGCTCAGTCATGCGCTGGCGTGAAGCCGCACTGCACGCGGATGCGATCGGTCCATCGCGCGACCTCGACGGTGTCGGCGAGCGGCATCACGGCGCTTTCGGTGCGGCCCTCGAGGATGCAGCGCGTCGCTTCGCGCAGCTGGCCCTCGAAGCCGTTGAGCTCGAAGGGACGCCGCACGACCGTGGGCGCCTGCAGGCCATGCCGCAGCAGGGCCTCGGTGCCTTCCCAGAAGCGCTCCGGCACGCTGATGACGCCGCGTTCGCCGAACAGGCGCAGGCCGCGGTCGGACTGGCAGTCGAAGGCGCAGAACAGCTGCGCCACCACGCCGTTGGCAAAGCGCAGGCTGGCGGCGACGCGCTGGTCCACGCCGGAGGGGGCGGCGACGCCGCTGGCCTCGACCGATACGAGCGGCGGGCAGGCGCCGAATGCCGCCTGCATCGCCCATTGCGACATCGACAGGTTGTACACGCCGATGTCGAGCAGGGCGCCGCCGCCCTGCGCCGGGTCGAAATGGCGGCCGTGCGGATCGAAGGGAATGTCGAAGGCGAAGCTCGACTGGATGCCGCGCAGCTCGCCGATGGCGCCCTCGCGCAGCCAGGCGCCGACCACCTCGTAGATCGGCAGGAAGCGCGTCCACAGCGCCTCCATCAGGAACACGTTGCGCTCGCGCGCCAGCGCCGCCAGTGCTTCGGCGGCGCGCGCGTCCACGGTGAGCGGTTTCTCGCACAGCACCGGCTTGCCAGCGCGCAGCGCCGCCGCCACCGCCTCGGCGTGGAAGCCATGCGGCGTGGCGACGTACACGGCCTCGACCCGCGGGTCGCCCAGCAACGCGTCGATCGAGGTGTGGATGGCCACCGACTCGTCCTGGGCGAAGCGTGACGCGAAATCCGCGGCGCGGCCGGCATCGCGCCCGCACACGGCCGCCAGCCAGGTCTCGGGCAGGCGCGTCGCGGCCTCGGCGAAACGCCCGGCGATGCTGCCCGGCCCGACGATGGCCCAGCCCAGCGGCGTGGCGCGCATCGGCTAGTGCAACAGGTCGAAGGCCGCGCGCCCGCTGGCGGCGCTGATGCGCGCCAGTGTGCGCCCCGGCTCAGGGCCGACCATCGGCCAGTCAAAGCGCCACGCCCAGTTGTTTTCGGTGGTGCCGGGCAGGTTCATCCGGTGCTCGGATCCCAGGCCAAGCACGTCCTGCAGCGGGAAGATCGCCATCGCCGCCACCGAATTGCTCGCCGCCTGGATCATCCGCCAGTGGCAGTCCGCCTCGGTGGCATGCAGGTAGACGCCGGCGAAGTGGCGCTCGTGCGGCGGCGCATTCAGCCACCAGCCGCGGGCGGTGTCGTTGTCGTGGGTGCCGGTATAGACCACGCTGTCGCGCGGATACGTATGCGGCAGGAACTCGTGGTGGCCGTCGCCGCCGAAGGCGAACTGCAGGATCTTCATGCCCGGGAAGCCGCAGCGTTCGCGCAGTTCGACCACGTCCGGCGTGATCAGTCCCAGGTCCTCGGCGACGATCGGCAACTGGCCGAGCTCGCGCGCGATCGCGTCGAACAGCGCCTGCCCCGGCGCCGGCACCCAGCGGCCTTCCACCGCCGTGGGGCAGGAAGCGGGAATCTCGTAGTAGCCGGCGAAGCCGCGGAAGTGGTCGATGCGCAGGATGTCGGCCTGTTCGAGCGCGCGCTTCACCCGCGCCGTCCACCACGAGAAGCCCTCGGCCGCCATCCGGTCCCAGCGATACAGCGGGTTGCCCCAGCGCTGGCCCAGCGGCCCGAGCGAATCCGGCGGCACGCCGGCCACCACCGTCGGCATGAAGTCCTCGTCGAGGAAGTACAGGTCCGGCCGCGCCCAGCAGTCGGCGCTGTGGTGGGCGATGAAGATCGGCAGGTCGCCCATGATCGCCACGCCGCGCGACGCGGCATGCGCGCGCAGCGCCGCGCACTGTTCGTCGAAGCACCACTGGACGAACTCCCAGAAGGCGATCTCGTCGCGGTGCAGGCTGCGCGCC
>CBININ010000017.1:0-16909 GCA_966250755.1 uncultured Gammaproteobacteria bacterium
TCGGGGGCGCTGGCGATCGACTGGAACGACGAGCTGCTTGCGAAGACCTGCCTCGCCCCCGGTGGCGAGGCGCGCGCCTAGCGAGGCGGGGCAGGGGGCGGAGGCGCGAGTCCCGGACCGCCGCGTTCGAGCCAGGCACGCCGCCCTTCGGGGTCGAGATCGCGCCAGCGGCCGCGCAGCCGCCGTTGCTCGGCGGGTGGCAGCCGCGACACCGCCGCCAGGCTGCGTCGCATCCGCGCGCGCAGCTCCGGGCTGAGGCTGCGGAAGTTCTGCTCGCCGCGGCGCAGGGTTTCGCGTTGCTCGGGCGGCACCGCCTGCCAGCGTTGCCAGCGCTCGAGGATCTGCACGCGCCGCCAGGCGGGCAGGCCGTCCCAGCGCGTTGACAGGTGGGACAGGTCGCGCCGTTGCGCGTTGCTCAACTCATTCCACGCCGGCACGCGCACGCCCGGTGGCGGGGCGACCGCGGCACGCGGCGGCGTGCGGTTCGCGGCGGCCTGCGTCGCGGGCGACGCCGCAACCAACGCCAGCAGCACGAGGGCCACGGACCGGATCACAGCGGCGATTCGTCCACGGCCACCGGCGCCTCGCCCAGCCAGGCGTACAAGGCCGCATCCTCCTCGCCGTCGAGGTCGACCGGCAACGCCACTTCCGCCGGTGCTGCAGGGACGGCAGGCGGACGGGCGGCGCGCCAGCCCAGCCCGAGCGCCAGCAGTGCGGTGGCGAAGGCGGCCGCCGGCAACCAGCGCCGACGGGACGAGGGTTCGGCGCTTGCGAGGGCCTCGCGGCGCATCAGACGCAGGCGCTTCGCGGTATCGGCGTCGAGTCGGCCGACGGCCTCTTCGAAGGATTGTCGTGCCGGGTGCGGCGTCGGGTGGTCATGCTCGCTCACTGCCATTCCTCCATCTTCCCTCGCAGCGCCGACATCGCGCGCGACAGGTGCGTCTTGACCGATCCTTCCGAACAGCCCATCGCGACCGCGGTCTGCGCCACCGACAAGCCTTGCAGCTCGCGCAGCAGGAAGCACTCGCGCTGCCGGCGCGGCAATTGTCGCAGGGCCAGGCCGAGTGCCTGCCAGCGCTGGTCGCGCAGGTGCTGGCCGAGCGGGTCGGGGCCGGGGTCCGGCAGGTTTTCGAGGGGATCGTCGTCCTGATCGGCCGCGCGTCCCAGCCAGCCCTGGAAGCGGCGCCGCAGGGTGTTGCGGCGATGGCGATCGGTCATCTGCCGGCGCAGGATGCTCCAGAACAGCGGCGACCATTCCTCCGGCGGGCGATGGCGGTAGCGCAGCAGCCGGATCATCGCCTCCTGCACGGCGTCGAGCGCGTCGTCGCGCTGGCCCAGCGCCAGTTCGGCCAGCCGGAACGCGCGTCGCTCCACCGAGGCCAGGAAGCCGTCGAGGTCGCGCGGCGGCGCTGGCGCCGCCACGGCGGACACGCCGGCTTCGTGGTCCGGATGGACCGTCATCGGGCGCGGGACGCTGCGCATCGCGGGGAGGCGTCGGGCCACGCGTGTGGCGAACGGGGCTGCATGCGGGTCATCGTGCCGTGTCGAAAGGGGTCGGACAAGGCAGCCAACGCCGCCGCGGGCGATCGGTTGACGCTGGCGCGCGCCCGTTGGCCTGCGGTTATGATGGGGCGCGCCGACGCCTGGGCGGGCGCGCCACTTCCGGGGAGGACTTGCGCCGATGGACGGGTTTCTCGCGCTCTACGTGTTCATGCTGGCGGCCTTCACCGGCTACGAGATCATCGGGCGGGTGCCGGTGATCCTGCACACCCCGCTCATGTCGGGCAGCAACTTCGTCCACGGCATCGTGCTGGTCGGCGCGATGGTGGTGCTCGGCGAGGCCGACACGCCGGTCGCAAAAGCCATCGGGTTCCTGGCGGTGCTGCTCGGCGCCGGCAACGCCGCCGGCGGCTACGTGGTCACCGAGCGCATGCTGGAGATGTTCAAGTCCAGCAAGAAGGAGGGCGGCCAGTGACGCCTTCCTGGATCGGCTTCGGGGTCGAGGCCAGTTACTTCGCGGCCGCGCTGCTCTTCATCCTCGGCATCAAGCGGATGGCCTCGCCGGTCACCGCGCGCAGCGGCATCCAGTGGGCGGGCGCCGGCATGCTGCTGGCCACCGCCGCCACCTTCCTCTACCGCGGCGAGGATGGCATGGCCATCCACAACCTCGGGCTGATCGCGCTGGCACTGGTGCTCGGCACCGCCGCGGCCTGGGTGTCGGGCAAGCGCGTCGCCATCACCGACATGCCGCAGATGGTCGCCTTGTACAACGGCATGGGCGGCGGCTCGGCCGCGGCCATCGGCGCGGTCGAGTTGCTGCGGTTCTCGTCGGAAGGCAAGGCGCCCTCGCAGGCCGCGCTGGTGCTCGGCGTCGTCGGCGCATTGATCGGCTCGATCTCGCTCACCGGCTCGATCATCGCCTGGGCCAAGCTCGACGGGCGCATGGACAAGCGCTACACCTTCCCGGGGCAGCAGGCCTTCAACGCGCTGGTGTTCGTGGCCGCGATCGGCTTCGGCATCGCCGCCATCCTCACCTTGTCGCAGCCCTTCATCCTGGCCTTCTTCGCCTGCGCGCTGCTGGTCGGCATCCTGATGACGCTGCCGATCGGCGGCGCCGACATGCCGGTGGTGATCTCGCTCTACAACGCGCTGACCGGCCTGGCGGTCGCCTTCGAAGGTTACGTGCTCGGCATCGAGGCGCTGATCATCGCCGGCATGGTGGTGGGCGCGGCCGGCACCATGCTCACTCAGTTGATGGCCAAGGCGATGAACCGGCCGATCTCCGGCGTGCTGTTCGGCAGCTTCGGGCCGGGTGGCGAGCAGCAGGCGATCACCGGCGCGCAGAAGCCCATCGAGGCCGGCGACGTCGCCGCGATGATGGCTTACGCCGAGCGCGTGGTGATCGTGCCCGGCTACGGCCTGGCGGTGGCGCAGGCGCAGCACAAGGTGTGGGAGCTGGCGCAGCAACTGATCAAGCGCGGGGTGAAGGTGAAGTTCGCGATCCACCCGGTGGCCGGCCGCATGCCGGGCCACATGAACGTGCTGCTCGCCGAGGCGGGCGTGCCCTACGACCTGATCGCGGACATGGACGACATCAATCCCGAGTTCCCGACCACCGACGTCTCGCTGGTGATCGGGGCCAACGACGTCGTCAACCCGGTGGCGAAGACGGACCCGGCCTCGCCAATCTATGGCATGCCGATTCTCGATGTCTCGGCGTCGCGTAACACCGTGGTGATCAAGCGTGGCAAGGGCACCGGTTTCGCCGGCATCGAAAACGCGCTGTTCTACGCCGACAACACCCGCATGCTGTACGGCGACGGCGCGGCGGCGCTGGCGCAGCTGGTGTCCGAACTCAAGGCGATCGACGGCGGCCATTAGCCGCAGCGCGCGAGCGCGGGCTAGCCCGGCGGCCTGGCCCCCGCGTCCGCGTCCGCGAGGATGGCGGCCAAGGGCACGGAGGCGAGCAGCAGGACCCAGTCCACGCGGTCGAGCCCAAGCTTGACCACCTGCCAGCCCAGGGCTGGGCCCAACCGGGCAGCCGAGGCGAGCGGTTCCATGCCCAGCCACGCGCCGACCCGCAGGGCGGCCAGCAGCCACTGTGCCGCCGCCACCGCCAGCAGCGTGGCGGCGACGGACAGGAGGGTCCGCGCGAGGCCCGGCGGCGCATGTGTCAACCGCAGCAGCAAGGCGATGTCCACCGCGGCCACCAGCGCCATCCAGCTGCTGCTCGACCGGGTGAGCGCGCCCAGCGCCACCCACACGGCAACGATGCCAGCGACACCCGCACCCGCGGCGAGCAGGGGCAACAGCCAGGCCAGTCTTGGGCTCGTCAAATCGGCGCCTTCGCTCGGGGAGGGGCTAAAATAGCCGCCTTGCACCGATTTGGACAGGACGCGTGTCGTATTCCCGCACCAGCGAGCCCGTGAAGTTCGAACGCGATTGCGCGGCCGTGCTCGTTCCCCAAGGCGAAGCGGTGACCCTGCCCGCAGGCAGCGTTGGCTATATCACCCAGTCGCTGGGTGGTTCGTTCACCGTCTTCGTCGAGGGCAACCTGTTCCGCATCTCCGGTGATGACGCCGACGCCATCGGCAAGCCGCGGCCGGAGCCACTGCAGCTGGAGGAGGGCGCCGGCGACGAGGCGGTGGAGAAGCTGGTCTGGGACCAGCTGCGTACCTGCTTCGATCCGGAGATCCCGATCAACGTGGTCGAACTGGGCCTGGTCTACGACTGCGACCTCGAGGCGGTGCCCGGCGGGCGCAAGGTCAACATCCGCATGACCCTGACCGCGCCAGGCTGCGGCATGGGCGAAGTGCTGGTGGAGGACGTGCGCAATAAGGTCGAGCGGGTACCGACCGTGGTCGAGGCGGACGTCGAGCTGGTATTCGATCCGCCGTGGAACCAGAGCATGATGTCGGAAGCCGCCCGCCTCGAGACGGGCATGTTCTAGCGCGGGAGGCGGACGATGGGCAAGTGGATTCGGGGCGTGGTGTGGCTGGTGACGGCGTGGATGCTGGCCCAGAACCTTTACCTGTGGGGCGGCCTAGCGCTCACGCCCAGCATCGGCAAGCAACTTCGCGAGCAGGCCAACGTGCAGAGCCCGCTGGTGGCCACCTATGCCTTCCTTGGCCGCCAACTTCTCGCCGCGACGGGCCAGCGGGACCGGGCCGTCGCCCACGCCTCCGCGCGCTTCCCCGACCAGGTCGCCGATACCGACAGCCCGCCGGAGACGGTGGTGCCGCGCTTCCTGGCCGCGCAATCGGCGGGGGAGGCCCTGGACCATTACGGTGCCCCGCTCTTGCTGGTGTTGAGCCTGGTGCTACACGCGCGCCGCCAGAAGCCCATCCGCAGCTTCGGCGTGCGGGATTGACAAGCGGCCGCCACGGCCGCCCGTCAAGCATTTTCAACGCCCCCGGGCCGGGCGCTGCGGCTGTTGCAATGCAGCGTGACCTTGTGATGGACCTCACGCTAGGTTCCCGGCGGCGTGATGGATATGTGAGTCCCATCACACGGTCCGGGTGAGGTTTTTCCCTGCAACACAACGACAGAGGCCGTTCCAGCGGCCCCGGGGAAGAGCGTTTCGTGTGAACCCGGAAGCAAGGCAAGCAAGGCACCGTTTGGCCGCCCGTTGGCGGCCTCCGATCCACTTACCCCCGGGGATAAACCAAGTGATCCAATCGAACCGCCGCACGCTGCTCGCGCTCTCGCCGCTCACCCTGGCCCTCGCCATGGTCTCGGCCAACGCCGCCACCCGCACCGACTTGCACCAACAGAATGTTTCCCTGCTCAACAGCCAGTACAAGTTGGCCGCCGGCGCGCTGCCGGCCAACGCCAAGGACCGCCACGCCGAGATGCTCGGCCTGGATGCCGAGTCCGACCTCGTGGTGCTGACCCAGGCGCGCGACGCCGACGGCACCCAGCACCTGCGCTACCAGCAGACCTTCCGGGGCATCCCGGTGTGGGGCGAGCAGGTCATCGTCAGCACCCGCGCCAACGGCGATCTCAAGTCCCTGTTCGGCCGCAAGGTCGACGGCCTGGGGCGTGAGCTCGCCGCCGGCCAGTCGGTGATGGGCCGTGACCGAGCCCTCGGCCTCGGCAAGGCCGCCGGCCTGGGCAAGCGCGCCTCCAGCCTGCGCGTGGAGCGCGAGGAGGCACGGCAGGTCATCTTCATGGATGACAACGACCGCGCGCACATGGCCTACCTCGTCAGCTTCTTCGCGGACTCGGTGCAGGGCGGTTCGCCGACCCGCCCGTTCGTGATCCTCGACGCCAACAGTGGCCGCGTGCTCAAGCAGTGGGAGGGCCTGACGCACGCGCAGATCGGCACCGGCCCCGGCGGCAACCAGAAGACCGGCCAGTACGAGTGGGGCTCGGGCGGCAAGTACGGCTACCTCGACGTCACCCAGTCGGGCAGCACCTGCACGATGAACAACACCAACGTGAAGACCGTCAACCTCAACGGCGGCACGTCGGGCAGCACCGCGTTCTCGTACACCTGCCCGCGCAACACGGTCAAGACCATCAACGGCGCCTACTCGCCGCTCAACGACGCCCACTACTTCGGCGGCGTGATCCAGAACATGTACCAGGCCTACACCGGCGGCAAGGCGCTGACCTTCCAGCTGGTGATGCGCACCCACTACAGCAGCAACTACGAGAACGCGTTCTGGGACGGCAGCCAGATGTCCTTCGGCGACGGCGCCAGCACCTTCTACCCGCTGGTCAACGCCGACGTCTCCGGCCACGAGGTCTCGCACGGCTATACCGAGCAGCACTCCAACCTGACCTACTCGGGCCAGTCCGGCGGCATCAACGAGTCCTTCTCGGACATGGGTGGCGAGGCCACCGAGTACTACTGGCAGGGCAGCAACGACTTCCTGGTCGGCAAGGAGATCTTCAAGTCGGCCAACGGCGCGCTGCGCTACATGTGCACGCCTTCGCAGGACGGCGCTTCGATCGAGAACGCCTCGCAGTACACCAGCGGCATGGACGTGCATTACTCGTCGGGCGTCTACAACAAGGCCTTCTGCACCCTGGCCAAGACGGCGGGCTGGGACGTGCCCAAGGCGTTCAAGACCTTCGCCCGCGCCAACGCGCTGTACTGGACGGCCAGCAGCACCTACAACTCGGCAGCTTGCGGCGTCGAGACGGCGGCCACCGACCTGGGCTACACCAAGGCCGACGTCACCGCGGCCTTCACCGCGGTCGGCGTGAGCTGCTCGGGCGGCGGCGGTGGCGGCACGACCACGGCGCTGACCAAGGGCGTGACCGTGACCGGCATCGGCGCCAGCACGGGCGCGTATGCCAAGTATTCGCTCGTCGTTCCGGCGGGCGCGACCAACCTGACCTTCACCATGTCGGGCGGCACCGGCGATGCCGACATGTACGTCAAGTTCGGCTCGGCCCCGACCGACACCGTGTACGACTGCCGTCCGTACAAGTCGGGCAATGCGGAAACCTGCACCTTCGCCACCGCGCAGGCCGGCACGTACTACGTCAATCTCAAGGCGTACTCGACCTTCTCGGGCGTCAGCCTGAAGGGTGACTACACCACGGGCAGCACCAACACGGCCCCGACGGCGAACTTCACGTTCACCACCAGCGGCCTGACCGCCACCTTCACCGACACCTCGACCGACGCGCAGAACAACATCGCATCGCGCTCCTGGAACTTCGGCGACGGCACCACTTCCACCGCCACCAACCCGACCAAGACCTACGCTGCCGCGGGCACCTACACGGTGACCGAGACGGTGACGGACACGGGCGGCCTGAGCAGCACCAAGACCGCCTCGGTCACGGTGTCGAGCTCGAGCTGCGGCGGCACGGTGCTGTGCAACGGTGTGGCGGTGTCGCTGCCCGCGGTGTCCACCGGAGGCGTGTCGTCGAACTACACGCTGGTCGTGCCGTCCGGCAAGACCACGCTGACCTTCACGATCTCGGGTGGCACGGGCGACGCGGACATGTACGTGAAGCTGGGCAGCGCCCCGACGAGCAGCAGCTACAACTGCCGCCCCTACCTGTCGGGCAATGCGGAGACCTGCACCTTCAACGCCCCGGCCGCGGGCACCTACTACGTCAATGTGCGGGCCTACAGCTCGTATTCCGGCGTGAGCCTGAAAGGCACCTACTGAGCCGATCCGAGGTACCGAAGTGGAAAACGCGAGGCCCCGGGAAACCGGGGCCTCGTCCGTTTGTGACGCGCCACGTCAGCCGCGCGGGCTCCAAGAGCCGCCCGGGGCGGGCCGGCATGACCCTGTACGGCAGCTGTCCGGTCCCGGCGCCGCGCCGCGTACTAACACACCGAAAGCCGGTTCCGGAAGGGAATTCGGACCGGCTTTGGCCGCGGAACCTCGGATTTGTGGTCCTTGACACACTCCGTAAGGGATCGTTAAGGTTCAGCGGCAGCAATACCCGGTAAATCGGGGCGGTACGCCCAGTCGGGTCAGGCCAAGGGGTTGGCCAGATCCGATTTTCTTCCGGCTCAACTAGGGAAACGGAAATGCATTTGAAACATGGATCTCTCCAGGCGCCTGGTGCTGGGCGCGTGTCTGCGCTCCTGCGCACCCCGACCCGTACCGGCCTCCGGCTGCTTTCGGCCTTCCTCGTTTCCGCCCTGGTCTGGGTCGCGCCCGCTGGCGCCCAGGTGACCACCGCCGCCTTGCAGGACACCACCTGCGCGGGCACGCGTGACGGCAACACCCTCAACTGCACGGCGAAGGAGTTCACGGTCAACGCCGTGGTCCAGAACGCGCCGGGCTCCCTGCCCACCTGCACCATCGGCGGCAGCGCGGAGATCGACGTCATCGTCGGCCTGACCGGCACCAACACCGATCGCCAGGACGTCGGCCTGTTCGTCGGCCAGAGCGGCAACGACCCGGGCGTCACCACCGCCGGGCCGAACAACCTGTGCTCGGTGGCGACCTTCCCGACCACGCCCGCGCCCTGGGAAAGCAACGACGGCGATACCTGCGGCGACTTCAACGGCGGCGGCAGCGACACGCCGACCATCACCGGCGTCAAGGTGCTCTGCAACTTCGGCACCAACCCCGCGGACCCGGCGACCTACGGCAAGCTGCTGTTCCCCTACGTGCTGACCTACTGGCAGAACAACGGCAACGTCTGCACCGACGCCAGCAACGTCGTCCCGGGCAGCACCTCGAAGTGCAACAAGGGCGTGGGCTCGGTCAGCGGCATCACCCTGACCGGCTACGTGGACATCATCAAGCAGACGGTGCCGGACGGCGATCCCCAGCTGTTCGACTTCAGCACCACCGGCACCGCCACGCTCTCGGATCCGACCGACGTCGCCTTCCAGCTGGCCGACGGCGGCACCAACCGCATCGAGACGGTCGTCGACGTCACCACCAAGACGATCACCGTCACCGAAACCGCCGCGACGGGCTGGAGCCCGACCGCGGCGATCTCCTGCGTGGATCTCAACGGCAACCCCGCCGGCGCCTTCGTGGTGACCGACGGCACGACCCGCACCGTGACGGTGTCGCTCGACATCGCCAACCCCGCCGCGGTCTGCACCTTCACCAACACCAAGGGCGTGCCGCTGACGATCCAGAAGACCTGGGTCAACGCCCTGGTCAATGACGCTGCGACGGTCTCCACCTCCGGCGGCACGAACACCGCCAGCCTGCCGTCCGTCGCCAACACCGCGAGCGAGACGGACGCCGCCACGCCGGTCCAGGTGGCCGCGGGCGACGTGATCACCATCTCCGAGGCCTTCGACACCGGCTCGGCGTCCAACTACACCGCGAGCCTGGCCTGCACCGGCAACGCCAACGCGCTGGTCGGCAACGTGCTGACCGTGTCCAACACCGACACGGCGATTACCTGCACCTACACCAACTCCCGCAAGGCGGTGACCCTGGCCGCGGCCAAGACCTGGCAGAACGCCACGGTCGGCGACGCGGTCAACGTCTCCGCGACGGGCGGCACCAACAACCCCAGCCTGAGCTCGACCGCCGACACCGCCAGCGAGACCGATACCGGCAGCGGCGTCACGGTCTACGCCGGTGACCAGGTCACCTTCAGCGAGCTGTTCACCAACGGCCTGCCCGGCAACTACAGCTCCAGCCTGGCTTGCACCGGCAACGCAAACGCCCTGGCTGGCAGCGTGCTGACGGTCGGCGGCAGCGATACCAGCATCACCTGCACCTACACCAACGCCCGCACCCCGGTTTCGCTGGTCCTGCGCAAGACCTGGACCAACGCCATCGTCGGCAATGCCGTCACCGTCTCCACGACCGGCGCCTCCAACCAGGCCACGCTGGCGTCCACGGCCGACACCGCCAACGAGACCGATACCGGCACCTCGGTGGAAGTGTTCGCCGGCGAGGTCATCACCATCGGTGAGATCTTCGGCACCGGCAACGCCAACGACTACAACACCTCGCTGGCCTGCACCGGCAACCAGACCGCGGTCGCCGGCAACACGCTGACCGTCACCGCCGGCGACACCGCGATCGTCTGCACCGTGACCAATGCCCGCAAGTCCGCGTCGCTGACGCTGCGCAAGACCTGGGCCAACGCCAACGTCGGTGACGCGGTCACGGTCTCGACCACGGGCGCCGCCAACAACGCCAGCCTCGACTCGACCGCCAACACCGCCAGCGAGACCGACACCGGTTCCGCGGTCACCGTGTTCGTCGGCGAGCAGATCACCATCGCCGAGAACTTCACCGTCGGCAGCGCCGCCAACTACACCTCGTCGCTGGCCTGCACCGGCAACGGCACCGCCCTGGCTGGCAATGTCCTGACGGTCAACGCGGCCGACACGGCCATCGTCTGCACCGAGACCAACACCCGCGCCTCGGCCGGCCTGACTCTGCGCAAGACCTGGGTCAACGCCGTCGTCAACGACGCAGTCACGGTTTCGACCACGGGCGCGACCAACAACGCCACGCTGAATGCGGTCGCCAACTCGGCCAACGAGACGGATACCGGTTCGGCGGTGACCCTGTTCGCGGGCGAGCAGATCACCATCGGCGAGAGCTTCACCACCGGTTCCCAGGCCAACTACAGCTCGTCGCTGGCCTGCACCGGGCTTACCGGCGGATCGAGCCTCAACGGCAACGTGCTGACCGTGGGTGCGACCCCCGGCGCCATCGTCTGCACGATGACCAACTCGCGCCTCGGCACCACCCTGACGCTCAACAAGAGCTGGCAGGACGCAATCGTCGGCAACGCCGTGACGGTGTCCACGACCGGCGCCACCAACAACGCCAGCCTGAACTCGACCGCCAACACGGCGACCGAGACCGACGCCGGCACCGCCGTGAACGTCTTCGCCGGTGAGCAGATCACCATCAGCGAGTCCTTCACCACTGGCAGCTCGGCCAACTACACCTCGACACTGGCCTGCTCCGGCAACGGCAATGCGCTGGCCGGCAACGTGCTGACGGTCGGGGCCAGCGACGGCCCGATCAGCTGCACCTTCACCAACGCCCGCCGCACCTCGACGCTGACCCTGCGCAAGACCTGGGTCAACGCCACGGTGGGCAACGCGGTGACGGTTTCCACGACCGGCGCGGTGAACAACGCCAGCGTCGCCTCCACGGCCGACACGGCCAGCGAGACCGACACCGGCACGGCCGTGAATGTTTTCGCGGGTGAACAGATCACCATCAGCGAGGCGTTCACCACCGGTAGCGCGATCAACTACAACGCCGCCCTGGCCTGCACGGGCAATGCCACGGCGCTGTCGGGCAACGTCCTGACGGTCACCGCGGGCGACGGCGCGATCGTGTGCACCGAGACCAACAGCCGCGTCCTGTTCCCGCAGCTCACCGTCACCAAGACCGCCAACCCGACCACCTTCGTGGCGGGCGAGCCGGCGGCCTATACGGTTACCGTGACGAACACGGGCGAGGCCGCGACCTCGGGCAACATCACCCTGTCCGACAACCTGGCCACCGGGATCACCCTGGTCAACGCCGTCGGCGCCAACTGGTCCTGCTCCGGCACGACCTCGCTGAGCTGCACCTTCACCGGCACGCTGGCCGCCGGGGCGAGCACCGCCCTGACGCTCAACGTGGCCGTGGGCGACACCGCGGTCAACGGCAACAACTCGGCCACGGCCTCGGGCGGCGGCGACGCCACCTGCCCGGCGGCGGGTCGCTGCACCGGCACGGTGCTGGTCCCGATCCAGCCGCGCGGCATCGCGCTGCAGATCGTCAAGTCGGCCAACCCGGTCCGCGTCAACGCCGGTTCGCTGGTGCTGTACACGCTCAACGTCACCAACATCGTCAACTACAACGTGGTGAACGCCCAGGTCATCGACATGCCGCCCAACGGCCTGGCCTTCGTGCCCGGCAGCGGCACGATCTATGACGCCAACAGCGCCAACAACGCGGTCTCCGGCGCCCGTCCGATCACCTTCTCCGGCGTGGACGTGGCGGTGGGCGAGACCATCCGCATCCAGTACCTGCTGCGGGCCGGTGCTGCGCTGGCGGCTGGCAGCTACACCAACTACGCGGCTGCCTACGACCGGGGCCAGATCATCTCCAACATCGCTGAGTTCACCGTCTATGCCGAGACTGGCGCGGATCCGCTCCTCGAGCAGACCCGCATCCTCGGCAAGGTCTTCGATGACCAGGACGGCGACGGCTGGCAGGATGAGGGCGAGCGTGGCATCCCGGGCGTGCGCATCGCCTCGGTGGAGGGCCTGGTGTCCGAAACCGACGCCTACGGTCGCTACCACATCGAGGGGATCGTGCTGCTCAACCAGGAGCGTGGCCAGAACTTCATCCTGAAGCTCGACACCTCGACCCTGCCGCCGGGCTCCAGCGTCACCACCGAGAACCCGCTGCTGCGCCGCGTCACGGCCGCCATCCCGGTGCGCTTCGACTTCGGCGTCAAGCTGCCGCCACAGCCCGCCCCGGCCTCGGGTAGCGAGGACATGGCGCTCGGCGAGGTGATCTTCGCCCCGGGCAGCACCGAGATCCGCCCGGAGTACGCGGGTGTGCTCGACACGATGGCCGAGAAGATCCGCAGCCACCAGTCCGGCGAAATCTACATCGATAGCGCCTCGGGCTCCTCGCCACTGGCGTTCGAACGCGCGGGCCGGGTACGCGACCAGCTCGTCGAGCGTCTCTCGCCGGAACAGCGTGACGCCTTCGCGATCACGCTGCGCCTGCAGGCCAACGACGGCAGCAATGGCCAGATGGTGGTCAGCGATACCGTCAAGCTCGGCGAAATCTTCTTCGACACCGACAAGTCGACGATCCGTCCCGAGTTCAACGCGCTGATCGAGCAGATCGCCGCCCGGATCGAGGCGGTGGGCAACGGCAAGGTCACCGTGACCGGCCACGCCGACCTCCGCGGGTCGGTGGAATACAACCAGGCCCTGGGCCTGCGCCGCGCCAACGCGGTGTTCGATCGCATCTCCAAGCTCCTGAGTCCGGAGGCGAGGGCGAAGCTCAGCGTTGAAGTCGAGGGCGCCGCCTCGGTGCCGGGAGCCGGTCAGTGAATAGGAACCGTCAGTTCATGAAAACTCGGATGAAGCTTCTGGATGTCACCCTGATCGGCCTGCTCGGCACGATCGCGCCGGCCGCCTGGGCGCAAGCCACGGCGCCGGCCGACGCGACCTCGGTCAAGGTCCGCAGCGAGGGCGAGGCCGGCTCGGTCGACACCAGCCCGGAAGGCCTGCAGGCCTACCGCCGCGTGGACGTCACCCAGGTCAACCCGGGTTCGATCCCGGTGTCGGGCCACTTCGTGATCAACCTGCCCGCGGGCGGGATGATCTGGGCGACCGAGGATCCCCAGCTGGTGAGCCCGGTGCTGAATGCCCAGGCCCCGTCGCTGGTGCCCTTCGCGGGCGGCAAGATCACTGCCCCGGTGCAGTTCCAGACCTACAGCAACTACCCGGACTTCGCCGACAAGTTCGAGCTGCGCATCTATCGCGGCACCGATGTCGACCTGATCGACCCGGTCGCCACCTTGAGCGCCAAGCCCTCGGCCTTCGGCCAGGTCGAGTGGGACGGCAGCCTGCCGGACTCCGTCGACCTGCGCGAAGGCGATGAGTTGCAGTACGTGTTGCGCGCCGTCTCCAGCGAAGGGCAGGTCGACGAGACCCTGCCGCGCCGCGTGCAGCTGGTGCGCCCCGAGGAAGTCCAGCAGGCGCTGGCCAACCTCAAGCGCTCCGCGCTGGGCAACTTCCCCGGCCTGAGCATGGGCGAGCTGCAGCAGCGCGACCTGCAGTCGGCGGTGTTCGGCCAGAGCAACCTGCGCCAGCAGAACATCCCGATCTACGGCTCGCGCGTTCGCATCGTCGGCCAGGACATCCCGGCCGGCATGCCGTTGCGCATCAACGGCCAAAGCTATCCGATCGACCTGGAGCGCAAGTTCGCCGCCGAGTTCCTGCTTCCGGTCGGCAAGCACAGCTTCGACGTCGAAACCGGTTCGGGCAGCGAAGTGGCCCACCGCCAGCTCGACGTGGACGTGACCGGCAAGTACTTCTTCATGGTCGGCCTGGCCGACCTGACGGTCTCCGACAACGACATCAGCGGCTCCATCGCGCCCGTCGGACTGCTGGACCGCTACGACGGCACGATCACCGAGGGTCGCCTGGCGTTCTACTTGAAGGGCAAGATCCAGGGCAAGTACCTGATCACCGCCCAGGCCGATACCACCGAGCGCGACGTCAAGGACCTGCTGGACGGCTTCACCGATCCGGATGCCCGCGACATCTTCCGCCGCCTCGACCCGGACCAGTACTACCCGGTCTATGGCGACGACTCGACCACCACGCGCGACGTCGACACCCAGGGCAAGATGTACGTCCGGGTGGACTGGGACAAGAACCAGGCCCTGTGGGGCAACTTCAACACCGGCTTCACCGGCAGCGAGTTCAGCCAGTACAACCGCAGCCTGTACGGTGCGGCGATCACCTGGCGCAGCCAGGATTCGACCGAGCTCGGCGACGCGAAGTACCACGTCAAGGCCTTCGGCTCCGAAGCGCAGAACGCGCCCGGCCACAGCGAGTTTCTCGGCACCGGCGGCAGCCTGTACTACCTCAAGCACTCCGACATCCTGCCGGGCTCGGACAAGGTGTCCGTCGAGACGCGCGACCCGCTCACCGGCCGCGTCGAGCAGCGCACCGACCTCGTGCGTGGCATCGATTACGAGATCGAC
Source organism: uncultured Gammaproteobacteria bacterium (assembly GCA_966250755.1). Taxonomy (GTDB): domain Bacteria; phylum Pseudomonadota; class Gammaproteobacteria; order Xanthomonadales; family Xanthomonadaceae; genus Arenimonas. Next base: position 14,647 of record CBININ010000017.1, read on the forward strand.
GAATTGCAGGGCCGCCTGATCCTGACCCGCCCGTTGTCGCAGATCGTCCGCGACAACCTGCCCACCATCACCCGCGACCAGCCGCTCGACGGCTTCGACAACGTGATGTTGGTGGACTACGAGTACATCCCGGACGGCTTCAACACCGACCAGATGACGGCGGGCGTCACCGGCAAGGCCTGGCTGGGCGAGCACATCGCGATCGGTGGCACCTACGTCGAGGAGAACCGCTCGGGCGCGGACTACTCGATGACCAGCGGCAATGTGACGTTCCAGGCCGGCAAGGGCACCTACCTGCGGCTGGAGCAGTCCACTACCGAGAACACCAGCGCGAACATCTTCTACTCCGACAATGGCGGCCTGAGCTTCAGCGAGCTGCCGGGCGCGGAAGGCGAGAAGGGCGATGCCAAGAGCGTCGAGGCGCGCATCAACCTCAAGGAGCTGGGCTGGACCGAGAATGAATGGACCGCGGCCGCATGGTGGCGGGACGTCGACGCGGGTTTCTCGATCGCGCGGTATTCGCGTGGGTACGACGTGCGCGAACAGGGCTTCGAGTTCGCCGGCCAACTCACCGACGACGTCCGCCTGAGCGGCCGTTACAGCGACGCCGAGCGCGGCAGCGATAGCCTCGAGCAGGGTCAGGTAATGGTCGAGTGGCGGATCGGCGAGAACGATCGCCTGATCGGCGAGATCCGGCACGTGAAGGAGGATCGTGGCTTCGGCTCGGCAACCGGCACGCTGGCGGCGGTCAAGTACAGCCACCGGATCGGTTCCTCGCTCGACGTCTACGGCGTTGCCCAGGTCACCCTGGACGATGACGATGGCGCCTACGAGGACAACGACGCCTACACGCTGGGCGCGCGTTACCTGTTCGGCAACCTGTCGTCCTTCTCGGCCGAATACACCGACGGCGACCGTGGCAACGCGGCCACCATCAGCGCCGAGTACCAGATGTCGCCGCTGCATACCCTGTATGCCGGGTACACCTACTCGACCGACACGACCGAGGGCGACCCGCTGTTCAGCAGCGTCCAGCCCAGCGGCCTCACGCTCGGCCAGCGCTGGCGCATTTCCAACCAGGTCAACCTGTTCAACGAGAGCCAGTTCCTGAAGGAGCGCAACCAGAGCGGCATCGCGCATACCTTCGGCATGGACTTCTATCCCCGCGAGGGCTGGAACCTGGGCTTCACGCTGCAGGAAGGCGAGTTGCAGACGGCTGGCAGCGAGGAAACGCAGACGGTCGACCGCCGCGCCATCAGCATGAATGCCGGCCACACCGACGTGCGCAGCAACTGGAACAGCAAGCTCGAGTATCGCCACGACTCGGGCGCCGAGGAACGCACGCAGTGGGTCAGCACCAGCCGCGTGCTGTTCAAGGTCAGCCCGGACTGGCGCGTTGCCGGCCGCCTCAACTACAGCAAGACCGACGATCGCTACGACCCGATCGGTGACGCCAAGTTCATCGAGGGCAACGTCGGCCTGGCCTACCGTCCGGTCAAGAACGACCGCCTGCAGCTGCTCGGCAAGTTCACCTATCTCTACGATCTCAGCAGCCTGGGCCAGGATTCGCTCACCGAGTACGACCAGCGGTCGATGATCTGGTCGCTCGAGGGCATCTATCGCCTCGACCACAACTGGGAAGTGGCCGGCAAGGTCGCCCATCGCAAGGGCGAGGCCCGGATCGCCCGCGACAGCGGCCCGTGGTTCAACAGCACGGCCGACTTCGCGTCGGTCCAGGCGCGCTACGAGACGGTTTACAAGTGGGATGCGCTGGTGGAATACCGCTACCTGACGGTCGACCAGAACGACAGCGACCGCCACGGCTGGCTCGTGGGGGTCGATCGCCACGTCAACGAGAACTTCCGCCTGGGCCTGGGTTACAACTTCACCAGCTTCAGCGACAACCTCGCTGACCTCGATTACGACCACAAGGGCTGGTTCCTCAACCTGACCGGCACGTACTGAGGTTCGCGGCACCCCAGGAAGACGCCCGGCTTGCCGGGCGTTTTCCTTTTTGCGGGACCGTCATCGTCGGGCGCAGGGCGCGAGCCCGCCGCCCCGCTCAGGGCAGGGCTTCGAACCGGTTGGCGGCGACGTTCTTCCGGACCTTGCCGGGGTCCCACACGCGTCCGTTCATGGCGATGTAGACGCCCGCCGGCAACGACTGCACGGCGCCCACGGCAGTGCCGATGTTGAACTCGGCATCCGATCCGCGGAATCGGGCGGGGTTGAGCGCACCGGTGAGCACGATGGTCTTGTCGGG
>CBININ010000018.1:0-16803 GCA_966250755.1 uncultured Gammaproteobacteria bacterium
GCTTCCCGCGGATCCTGCGCTGGCGCGAGGACAAGCCGGCGGCGGAGGCCGACCGGCTCGAGACGCTACGCGCACTCGCGCGCTGAGGCCACCCGCGACGCGGGCGGTCGGCGGCATCCGGGCGCAAGGCCCGCGCCGGCTCAGCCGACCTTGGTCAGGTCGAGCAGCGTGCTGCTCGGGACCGCGCGCGGATCGACTTCGTGGACGTTGCGCTTCTCGCGCATCTTGGCCAGCCGCTCCTCCTCCAGCTCGTTGCGGCGTTTTTCCTGGGCCTCCAGCTCGCGGCGGCGCAGTTCACGAAGCTCCTCCGCCGTGGGTTCCTCGGTCATGGTCAGCTCGGGGCCCGACTTGCCGGCCGGCTCGCCGCGCTTGGACTTGAGCTTGATGTTCAGCCGCAGTTCGTTGGCCGAGTCGGCGTTGCGGATCGCCTCCTCGTAGCTGATGAAGCCTTCGTTGTAGAGCTCGAACAGGGCCCAGTCGAAGGTGCGCATGCCGAGTTCGCGCGACTTGTTCATGATCGCCTTGAGCTCGTTGAACTCGCCCTTGAAGATGCGCTCGGCGATGGTCGGCGTGTTGATCAGCACTTCGATCGCGGCCACGCGCCCCTTGCCGTCCTCGGTGCGCACCAGGCGCTGCGAGACGATCGCGCGCAGGTTCGCCGACAGGTCCATCAGCAGCTGGGTGCGGCGTTCCTCCGGGAAGAAGTTGATGATGCGCTCGATGGTCTGCGAAGCGCTGTTGGCATGCAGCGTGCTCAGGCACAGGTGGCCGGTCTCGGCGAAGGCGATCGCGTGCTCCATGGTCTCGGCGTCGCGGATCTCGCCGATCAGGATCACGTCCGGCGCCTGCCGCAGGGTGTTCTTGAGCGCCTTGTGCCAGCTCTGCGTGTCCACGCCGACCTCGCGGTGGGTGATCAGCGACTGCTTGGACGCATGCGCGTACTCGACCGGATCCTCGATGGTGATGATGTGGCCGGCGGAAGTGGTATTGCGATGGTCGATCATGGCCGCCAGCGAGGTGGACTTGCCCGAGCCGGTGCCGCCGACCACCAGCACCAGGCCGCGCTTCTGCATCACCACGTCCTTGAGGACCTCGGGCAGGCGCAGCTTGGCGAAGTTGGGGATCTCGGCGGCGATCGTGCGCAGCACCATGCCCACGTGCTGCTGCTGGATGAAGACGTTGACGCGGAAGCGCTGCAGGCCCGGCACGGCGATGGCGAAGTTGCACTCCATCTCGCGGGCGAATTCCTCTCGTTGCGCCGGCGTCATCAGCGCATTGGCCAACTCGCGGGTCACCTCGCCCGTCAGCTTCTGGGCGATCAGGGGCTTCATGCCGCCGTTGAGCTTGATGCTGGGCGGGAAGTCGTGCGCGATGAACAGGTCCGAGCCGCCGGCCTGGGCCATGGCTCCCAGCAGCTTGTGCATGTAGGCTCGGGCCTGTTCTTCGCTCAAGGCCATGGCGGACACTCCCCGGGGAAACTGTCCGGATTGTGCTGCCGGGCGCCCGCGCGCCCCATCGGTAGTTCTACCTAGCCCGGGCGCAAAGGCCCGGACCGGGTCACGGTTTGCGCGCCGCGCGCGCGGCCGCGGCATCCTTGAGCTGGGGCAGCAGCGCCTCCGGGCAGCCCGGCAGCGATTCCGCGCAAAAGCTCATGGCGGTGTAGGTGCTGCCCGGGTACAGCTTCGGATCGGGGTCGGCGCCGGCCGCCAGCAGCAGGGCCAGGATGTCGGTCTTCTGGCTCCAGAACCCCGGCCCCTGCCGCACCACGTAGGCCAGCGCGGTCGAGCCGCTGCATTCGCCGTCCACCGCGGCGCCGGCCTCGAGCGCGCGCCGCACCTTGGTCGGTTCCAGCAGTTGCGCGCCACGGCACAGCGGGGTCAGGCCATCCTTGCCCCGTGCCTCGGGATCCTCGACGTCGGCGACGAAGGGCATCAGCGCGGCGAGGTCGTGGTAGCGACGCACGCGGCCGGCCACCGGCACCATGTCGCCATCCACCGCGGCTTTCGCGTTGGCGACCTGCTGCGCGTTGCGGGCGGTGGGCGTCGCGTCGATCCTGGCGGCCTCGAGCAGCCAGGTCTCCGCCACCAGCACGCGCGCCTCGTGCTGCGCGTCCGCCGGCGCGCCCTCGTCGTCGACCACGCCCTGCGCGACCTTGCGCGCCTCCGCCGGCTTGCCGGCCTCCTCCGCCAGCAAGCGTGCCAGCGCGATCGCCTTGTTCCAGCGCGGGGTCTGCGACTCGAAGGCCAATCCTTCCCGCAAGGCGGCCTCCTTGCGGTCGATGTCCAGCGCGGTGAGGTAAAGCAGCGTGGCCTGCGCTTCCTCGCGCAGGTCCGGCGGCATGGCCGGGTCCTTCATCACCTTGGCCAGTTTGCCGGCGCCATCGCCCTTGGGCGCGTCGAGCGCGTCGGCGCGCAGTCGCAGGAAGGCCGCGCGCAGGTCCTCCGGTTGCGCGGCGGCGGCCCGGTCGATCCACGCACGGGCCTCGGCGCGCTGCTCGCGGTCGAGCAGCAGGGTCGCCTTCAGCACCTGGGCGGGCTGCAACTGCGGGGCGCGCTCGAGCAGCGCGTCCACGCGGCGCTCCGCGACCGGACGACGACCGGCGAGCGCGTCGGTGCGCGCCTCGAGATAGGCCATCTCCAGGTCGTCGGGATTGCCGGCGATGCGTTGGGCGATGTCGGCGGCGGCCAGGTCCGCGCATTCGCCGCGGGAGAGCCAGGCATGCAGGCGACGGGCGTCGGCGGACGCCAAACCGGCGGCATCGCGCAGGTCGCGGCCAAGGAAGCGGACGCGGGCCTCGGGATCGACACGGCGGCAGCTGGCGGGCGCCTCGTCGGCGCCCTGGGCGCGCGGCGCCGCGGCCGGCCACGACAGGCCGAGGACGAGCAGGCAGGCGGTAGTGCGCAGGCAGGATGGCATGGGGGCGGCTCCGGGCGAGGGGCCGGGCGACTATAACAAAGGCCGCCAGGCGCCCACGGCGCGGAACAGCCCGCGGCTGGCCAGTGCGCACGCGCCGCTCATCACCAGCACCGCGACCAGGTGGCCGAGCAGCGACATCGCCGCCGTCTCGCCCACATGGAACAGGCTCACTCCCGCCGACGCCAGCGCCGCCGCCGCGAGCGCGCCGGTCAGCGCGGTCGCGCGCGGCCGCGCCAGCGCGGCATGCCGCAGCATCACCAGCATCACCACCGCGATCGGCAGGCTGACCAGCGCAACCTCGCGCGCGCACAGCAAGGCGCGCGGGTCGTAACCGAACTCGCCGCGCACCAGCGCGCCCAGGCAGCCCAAGCCGACGCCGCCTGTCCACAGCAACAGCGCCGGCACCGGCAGCCAGGCCCAGCGCGCGTCGCGCCCGGGCACGCTGAGCTGGAAGGCGGCGAAAGCGGCCAGCACGCCGGTCAGCAGGCTGCCTACCCACTCCATTCCGGAGTCTAGGCCCAGCAGTGTTTCCGCCAGCCTCGGCCGCAGCCCGAACAGCGAGGTGGCCAGCGCGATCACCACCGCCGAGGCGAGCAGCCAGCGGGTGGCACGCACCCAGGCCGGCGCGAGCGGTCGCACCGGACGGGCGCGGGCCGCAAGTTGCTCGATGATCTTCTCGGTGCTGGTCATGGGGACTCCTTGTCGAGGAAGGCACGCAGCGACTTGAGCGCGCGATGCGCGGCGACTTTCAATGCGCCTTCCGGTTGTCGGCTCGCGGCCGAGGCTTCGCGCAGCGAGAGTTCGCGCAGCCGCAGCAATTCCATCGCCTCGCGCTGCCGGGGCGGCAAGGCCTCGACCGCGGCGCGCACGCGGCGCGCGCCGGACGCGCGCTCGGCCGCGTCCAGCGGGTCGCAGGACTCGCCTTCGGCCGCCGCATCGAATTCGCGCTCCTCGTCGAGCGTGGCCTGCTCGTGGCGCCGGCGATGGGCCTGGCGCCGGTAGAGGTCCACCAGCCTGCGGCTGGCGATGGTCGCCAACCAGGGCTTGAAGGGCCGGCCACGTTCGTAGGTGTGGCGGATGCCATGGACCGCCAACAAGACCTCCTGCACCGCGTCCTCCAGTTCATGCAATGGCGAATGCGCCAGATGGCGCCGCGCCAGCGCCCGCAGCCAGGGCACGACCTCGGTGAGCAGGCGTTGGTAGGCGGCGCCGTCGCCGTCCTGCGCCAGCACCATCAACCGACCCCAGCGCGCGCCGTCGTCGCCAGCGGCAGCGGCAGCATCGTCAGGGCGCAGGGCGACCACGTTCTGCATCGGGCGTCAGCGACGGCCGGGGCGGAACAGCAGGTGGTCGAGCGAGAACACGCCCGCCCCGCGCGAGGCCAGCAACAGCAGCACCGTCGCCCAGAGCGCATGGGTCGGATAGGCCAGCGGATACACGAACACCTGGATGACCAGGGTCATGCCCAGCAAGGCCAGGGCCGACAGCCGCGTGGCGAGGCCGAGCAACAACAGGATCGGGAACACATGCTCCGCGGTCGCCGCCAGCGTGGCGGCCAGTTCCGGCGGCAGCACCGGCAAGGCGTATTCGTCGCGGAACAGGTCCACCGCGCCGGGCGCCAGGTGCGGCCAGCCCAGCTGCCACTGGCCGGCGACCGGATCCAGCGCGAAGCCTTCGACCTTGGTCTGTCCCGACTGCCAGAACGTCATGCCGATGCCGATGCGCCCCAGCAGCGCGACCAGCGAATACGGGGTGGCCTCGAGCCAGGCCTGCAAGCGCGCCGGCAAGGAATGGGTAGCGCGCGCCGGCGCCGGAAGGGTTGCTGCGTGCATCGTCGTCTTCCTCAGTCGATCAGCGCGACCAGCGCGCCGTGCTGGACCAGCACCGCCACCACGGCGGCCAGTTCGAATCCGGGGTCATCCGCCGCTGCCGAGAGGGCGTCCCCTACGGCGGCGCCGGATTGCAGCGCCGACAGCGATGCGTACGCGCCGGGCGGCAGTTCCCAAGCCTGCACCTCGAGCCGCGGGCGTAGCACCAGCAGGTCCCGCCTGCCCTCGCCCGCCGCGGCCTCGAGTGCTTCCGGCAGGCGGTCCTCGTCGCCGGGCTGGTGGGCGCGCCACAGGTCGAGCACGCAATGGGCGCGCGGCACCAGGCGCAGCGAGGGATGCAGCACGGCGCGCCGCCGCATCAAGGCCTCGGGCGCCCGCAGCCAGGGCGCGAAGGCCGGGGCGTCCATCGGCTCGGCATCGGCCGCGTGGAAGGCTTCGAGGCGGGCGCGTTCGAGCCGAGCGACGTCGGCCAGGAAAGGCAGCGACGACGCCGGCGCGAAGCCGGCGATGAAGTCGGCGAAGCCGCCGCCGTACTCGATCAGCACCGGCGACCGCGGCGGCTCGGCGCGCACGTAGTCGCGCGCCATCGCGCGGAAGAACTCCGCGCCGACCAGCGCGCAGGCCACCGGGAAGCCGTCCTCCAGCGCGCGCACCAGCGAGGTGGTGGCGTTGTTGCGATGCACGTCGAAGCGCGGCGACGGGTCCGAACCGTTCCAGGCGCGCAGGCCGGGCGGGCACGGCGCGGACGGATCCAGCAATGCGGTGGCGAAGGCAGGGTGCAGGCTCACGCCGCGCTCCGGATGGCGTCCATGCGCGCGTCGGCCATGCGTGCCTGCGCCATCAGCCGTGCATACGCGGGCACGTCGGTGTCCCACTCGATGAGTGTGGGCAGCGGGCCGCGGCGTTCAACCAGGCATTCGAACAGATCCCACACCGGCGCGCCCACGGCCGAGCCGTGGTCGTCCACCAGCAGCGGGTCGCCGGCGGCGTCGCGGTCCCGCGAGTGGCCGGCGAGGTGCACTTCGCCGACGGCCGCCAGCGGCAGCGCGTCGAGGTAGGCCATCACGTCGCGGCCGTGGTTGCAGGCACTGACGTAAGCATTGTTGAGGTCGAGCAGCAGGCCGCAGCCGCTGCGGCGCGCGAGCTCGGCGAGGAACTGCGCCTCGTCGAAATCGCCGTCCTCGAATTCCACGTAGGTGGAAGGATTCTCCAGCAGCACCCGCCGCTGCAGCCGCGACTGCAGGCGGTCGAGGTGGCACGCCACCCGCTCAAGGGTGGCGTGGTCGTAGCGCAGGGGCAGCAGGTCGTTGAACCAGGTGCCGCCGTGGCTCGACCAGGCCAGGTGTTCGGAGAACTGCGCGGGCTGGTAACGCGCGACCAGCGCGGCGAGCCGATCGAGGTGCGCCTCGTCCAGCGGCGACTCGCCGCCGATCGACAGCCCGACACCGTGCAAGGACAGCGGGTAGCGCTCGCGCAGGCGGCCGAGCCAGTGGTGCGGCGGCCCGCCGGCGCCCATGTAGTTTTCCGCGTGCACCTCGATGAAGGCCGGGCCGCGGCTGTCCGCAAGCAAGGCTTCGAAATGCTGGGGCTTGGCGCCGATGCCCGCGCCCGCCGGAAGGCCCGTGAACGCGGGCCGGCTCGACGGGGACGCGGGCAGCGACGCGGTCACCTCAGGCCTTCTTGTTGGCCGGCTTGGCGGTGTAGGCCTTGAGCTGCCCGAAGCCGGTCGGCGAGGTCGGCGACGCGGTCTTCACGCAGGTGCCGGCCGGCACCAGGCGCCAGGCGCTGGGCTGGTAGTCGACCTTGGAGGTGCCGGCGCAGCTGGTGCCGGGGCCGGAGGCGCAGTCGTTCTTGCCGGCGAGCGAAACGCCGTAGCACTTCTCCTTGCCGGCGGCGCCTTCTTCCATGTGCGCCGAGGCGGTGCCGGCCAGGCTGGAGCCGAGGGCGGCGGCGAGGGCCATGGCGGAAACGAGCGAGGGATTGCGGTTCATCGGGGTTCCTTGGGTGGGGGAAAGGTCCGCGCGCCCGCTTCCGGGCGTTCGGGAACAGGATTCGCGCGGCGGAACCGAAAGGTTACGCGCCTTGCGGGGCGGCCGCGCGCTGGGGGCTCCGGGCCTCCAGCCACTGCCGGACCAGCGGCCAGAGCCGGGCTTCCGCCGACGGCCGGAAGAAGCCGAAGTGGCCGATGCGCTCGAGCCCGGCGTCGGCCGGACGCAGCAACCTGTAGTCCACGCGCCCCGGTGTGTAGGCGCCGTGGATGCGCAGCGACCCGGCCTCCAGCAGCAGTTCGTCGTCGTCGAAGGTCAGCGCCAGCACCGGGAAGGGCGCGGATGCGTAAGCGGCGCGTGCGCCGGGCTGCGCGCCCAGCAGGTAATCCGGCGACAGGCACCAGCGCCGCCATTGCCGCATCGCACCGGTCGGCACGTCACCGATGATCCCCAGCCGCGCGCCCGGGAAGTAGCCAAACAGCGGGCACAGCAGCGGCACCAGCACGTACCACAGCAGCGGCGCGAGCCGCCGCGTGGACGGCGTGTTGTCGCGCATCGCGCCGCTGCCCACGGCGATGTTGACCAGGCCCGCCAACAATCCGCGCGAAGGCAGCAGGGGCGCACTCTGCCCGCCGAAGCTGTGGCCGATCGCGAACAAGGGCAAACCTGGAAACTCCGAGTGCGTGGCCGCCAGCACCGCGTCGTAGTCGAGCCGGTACCAGTCGTCCAGCGTGCCGGGCGCGCCGCGCTTCGGACCTCGGTGCGAGGCGCCGGTGCCACGGTAGTCGAAGCTGCGCACGGCGTAGCCCTGCGCCGCCAGCCAGCGCGCGAAGTTCGCGTAGAAGCCCTGGTCGATCGCCATCGCCGGTGCGATCACCACCGCGGCGACCGGCGCGGCCGGCGCATCGTAGTGGTAGCAGGCCAGCGGATGGCCGTCGTGCGCGGCGATCGTGATCGGTCGTACGGTCGGGTCCATCAGGCCTCCGGCACCCAGGCGGGCGCGACGGTGGGTTCGGCATCGCCCCAGACCAGGCGGTGGAAGTCGAAGGCCTCGCCTTCCAGCCGCGGCTTGACGATGCGGAAGAAGGGCGAGGTGTCGAAGTCGCGCGGCGTGTAGAGGCTGTAGTGGCGGATGTGCAGGATCTCGGCGCGTGCCTGGCGTGCGCCGGGCAGGTCGTCGCCGTGCAGTTCCACCTCCGGCAGGATCGGGTAGCGGATCGCGTTGAAGGCCTGCGCCAGCAGCGTGCTGCAGATCGCCCGCGTCGGCTCGCCGCTGCCGAGCGCGATCATGCGCCGCTTCAGCCGGTCGGGCACCGGCGGGGTGCGCACCAGGAAGCGCGCCAGGTCGAAGACGTTCTTCATGTCGTAGCTGTAGCCGACGCGGCTGGACATGAAGTCGCACACCGCGTCGATCTCGGCCGCCGTCAGCCCCACGGGGCGGCAGATGCGCGTGTGCACGCCCTCGTACACGGCGAGCGGCACGATCCGGACGCCCTCGTTGACGTCCACCTCGCACAGCCGGCCGTCGCCGACGCACAGCGCGGCATGCGACCAGGTGCTCTGGGTCAGGAACTTGATCGCGCTGGAGAAGCGGCTCGTGCCTTCCACCAGCAGCACGTCGCCGCGGCGCAGGGCGTCGGCCACCTGCTCGCGCGGGCTGGTGGGCAGGTGCGCCAGGTGGGCGCGCGGCTTGGACAGGAAGCGCGCGAGGCGGCGCCCGAGCGGGCGCATCAGGGAGAGCATGCGGGAGCCTTCGCGATCGCCATCAGCGCCGATTCTGCCACCAGCGCGGCGGCCGCAGGCGGCGGTGGCTGTGGCGCAGCGCATGCCGCACCGCGGCTTCGTCGCTGCGCGCCGGATACGGCCACTCCCCCTCCTCCGCCGGCGCCGACGTGGCGCCCAGGCAGGAGAAATAGCCGTGGTTGACCAGCACCTCGAACTCGGCCGCATCGAAGCCGTCCAGGTCGGTGCGCATGCGCGCGATGAGGTCGCGGGACAGGCCGAGGCTGTAGCCGGGCGCGCCGGCATCGCGCTCCTCCAGCCCCCACCAGGCGCCGGCATAGTCGCCGTCGCGCAGGCCGCGGAAGAACAGGCGCTTGCGCAGGGCGCCTGCCTGGTTCGACACCACCGCCGCGTAGCGCAGCAGGCGCCGCAGCGGATGCCCGCCGGCGACGAAGGCGAAGGGCGCGCCGGCGTCCGACACCAGGATCTCGGCCGCCGCCTTGATCACCGGCTCGGTGCCGAGGTTGTCGTAGACGCCGCCGTCGCTGAGCTCGATGCGGTCGCGCAGGTGGTCGCCGAACTCGCCGCGGTGGCGCCCGCGCAGGAAGTCCTCGGCGCGCAGGTCCAGGCGCAGCGGCCCGAACAACGGCGGGAAGCAGGCCGAGGCCGCCACCGCCGTGCCCAGCCCGATCCTGCCGTGGCGGCGCAGGTAGCCGGCCTGGAAGTCGCCGACGCGGCGGCGCGAGAACTCCCAGTTGACGCCGAAGGTCAGGTCGGTGGCGCAGAACACGAAGCGCGGCGACTGCGGCAGGTCGCGCAGCTCGCGGCCGCTGAAGATCGCGTCGTAGCGCCGCTGCAGCAGCGCCACGCGGGCGCGCGGCCAGGCCCAGTTCCACGGCCAGGTGAGCAGCACGGGGAGGCTGCGCAGGTCGCGCGCGGCGACGTCGCGGAAGGGTTCCACCACGTCCGCGAGGAAATCGATGCGCGCGCACCAGGCCGCGAAGCCCTCGCCCTCGGCACGGCCGTCGAGGTAACGGCAGGCCAGCCAGGCCGCCGCGATGCTGCCGCCGGAGACGGCGCTGAAGGCGTCCACGCTCGCGAGCCGACCAGCCTGGTGCAGGCGCAGCATCGCGCCCAGGTGGAAAATCGCGGCGCGGAAGCCGCCGCCGGACAGGCACAGCGCCAGGCCGCGGCGCGAGGTCGGCGCCGCGCCCGCGGGCGCGACTGCGCTCGGGGGACTCATCCCGCCAGGTCGTCCAGGATCGGGCAGTCCGGACGCTGGTTGCCGTGGCAACGCCGCGCGAGCGCGTCGAGGCTGCGCTTCATCGCCTCCATCTCGGCGATCCGGCGGTCGAGGTCGGCGATCTGTCGGCGCGCCAGCGCCTTCACCTCGGCGCTCGCCCGGCCTTGGTCGTCCCACAGCCCGAGCAGGGCCTGCACGTCCTTCATCGGGAAGCCGAGGGTGCGGGCGCGGCGGATGAAGCGCAGGCGGTGCAGGTCGGCATCGCCGTAGAGCCGGTAGCCGGCGAAAGTGCGCGGCGGTGCGGGCAGCAGGCCGATGGCCTCGTAGTGGCGGATCATCTTGGCGCTCACGCCGGTGAGCGCCGCGGCCTGGCCGATGTTGTGCAGTCCCCGGGCGCGGGCCTCGGACAGTTCGGGACGAAGGGCGGCGCGGGCCAAGGCGGGTCTCCTGCGGGCGCGGTGCGCCGCCAGCATAGACCTTCCCACCGGGTAAGGGTCAACGGCGGAAGAACCCGTTGACCTTCCCATGAGGGGAAGCTCCAGAGTCCACCCCGCGGCAAGGTCGCCGCGCCACATCCGAGGAGAACGCCATGAACCAGGACACCCGCATCACCGAAGCCAGCGACCCGCTCGCCGCCGAACCGATGGCCTGCGGCTACTGCTGCCGCTGCGCCGATTGCGAATGCGGCGAATGCACCTGCTGCCTGTGCTTCGGCTGCCGCTGCCCGACCTGATCCTCCGCAGTCGCGCGGGCGGGTCAGTCCGCGAGGCTCGGCGGCGCGGTCCGCGCCGCCTCCCGCAAGGCCTCGTCCCCCGCCACCGCCCGCACCCGCGCCTCGGCACGGAACTCGGACAGCTCGCGCAGCAGTGTCTCGATGTTGACCTCGTTCTTGAGGTTGACCTTGAAATCCGTGTCCGCCCGGGCCCGGTCCTTGAGCGACTGGCGGTTCTGGCTCATGACGATCAGCGGGCCCTGCAGGCCGACCAGGATCGCCAGCGCCAGGTTGAAGAACTGGAACGGATACGGATCGATGACCGAGGCTAGGATCCAGCCGGAATTGAGCGCGCACCAGAAGATCGTGAGCCCGATCAGGAACAGGATGAAGGCCCAGCTGCCGTTGAGCGCGGCCACGTTGTCGGCCAGGCGATCGCTCCAGCTCAGGTTGCGGTCGAACTCCTCGTCCACGTTCTTCGCGGCGCGGGCGGACAGCAGGGTGTTGGTCTCGCGCAGGCGCTCGCTCATGGTGCGCAGGATCGCCATCGCCGCCCCGGGCCGGCGCTGCAGGTAGTCCTGCAGCGTCGCGCGATGCAGCTCCAGCAGCACGCAGTCGGTGGTGGCCAGGGCGCTGGCGCTGCGCGGCTTGTCGTCGAAGAGCGCCAACTCACCGAAATACTCGCCGCGCGAGATGTCCTTGAGCGAGATCCGCCGCGAGGCCTCGCCCGGCAGGTGGATGTTGATGTCGCCGCTCTCGACGATGTACATCGCATCGCCGGCGTCGCCCTGCTCGAACACGGAAACGCCGGCCGCGAAGGGCCGGCGTTCCAGGTTGTCGGCGAGCACCCGCAGGTCCTCGCCCGACAGGCCCTCGAACAGCTCGATCGAGCGCAGCAGCGCGCCCGCGTCCGGGGCCGTCGTCATCGCGACGACTACTTCTTGGGCTGCAGCTTGTCGTTGAGGACCCAGCCGACGTTGCCGTTCTCGTCCTCGACCTCCCACCACATGTCTTCCTTGCCGCCGAGCGGGTAGACCATCATGCCGCTCTCGAGCGTGCGCACGGTGGACGAGCTCTTGGACGGCGAGCGCTTCATGTCCACCGAGGCGATGGCGACGAAGCTCTGCTTGGGCGCCGCGGCGACGACGTCGGCGCTCAGGCCGCCCATCTGCTCGACCAGCTGGCGGTAGGCGTCGAGGAAGGCCAGGCCGACCACCTTGCCCACGTCGGTGTTCTCGTAGGCGCCGCCGCCGACGCCGCCCCAACCGACGAAGCCGCCGGCACCGAAGCTGAAGTCGGACTTCTTGGCGAAGCCCTCGATGTTGAATTCCTCTTCCGAGGTGCGGGTGTTCACCAGCGACAGCACGGTCTGCGCCTCGACCTTGCTGGTCTTGATGCCGCCCGCCAGCGCGCCGAAGCGCCCGCCGATCAAGCCGCCGGCGATGCCGCCGAGCGCGTTGCCGCCGGAGTTCTGGTTCTGGCCGGCGACGTCGGCCACCAGCAGCCAGTCGGCCGCCTTGATCTGGCCGCCGCCCACGTTGGAGCCGCGCTGCAGGTTGCCGCCGCCCGACAGGGCCTGCTCCTGCTGGATGGCGGCCATGCCGGCGCCACGATTGACCAGCTTGAAGCACCCGGACTTGGTGACGAAGGTCTTGAGCAGGGTGGACGGGGCGCCGAGCTGGTAGGCCTTCCAGCCCTGGCCGTCGCCGTCGATCAACGCGATGGTGCCAAGCACCTTTCCGCAACGCGGGATCTCCGCATTCTTGGTGGAACCCTTCTGGTTCTCGACCTTGCCGAAGGCGAAGGCGTTGGTGGACAGGCCCATGGCCAGCGCGGCGGCGCAGGCCGCGACAAGGCGTGCATGCTTCATTTCGGTTTTCCCCTTTGGATGTCGGTTGCGGCTTCCCCGCCGGCAACGGAAAGGACGGTAACCCCTCCGCCACCGGCCCGGCAAGGCCGAAGGTCACGCCGCGGCGGAAAGCCGCCATTCAGCCTGGGGATCCGCCCCCGCGCGATGCTTGCCGCGAGCCCCAGTGAACGGAGGTCGGGATGGATACCGGACAGGTCCTCTCAACCGCCCGAGTCCATCCACTGCGCACGCGCGTCGGATCCTTGCTGGCCGAGGCCGACATCCGGCTGGACGGACCGCGCCCCTGGGACCTCCAGGTCCGCCGCCCTCGCCTGTTCGCGCGGGTGCTGGCGCAAGGCTCGCTGGGCCTGGGCGAGGCCTACATGGACGGCGACTGGGACAGCGATTCGCTCGACGGCCTGCTCACGCGCCTGCTCGAGGCCCGACTCGACCGCCGCGTCGGCGGCCTGGCCGCCGCCTTCGACGGCCTGCGCGCGCGCCTGCAGAACCTGCAGACCCGGCGCCGCAGCCGCGAGGTCGGGCGCCGTCACTACGACCTCGGCGAGGACCTCTACGCCGCGATGCTCGGCCCGGAGATGATCTACAGCTGCGGCTACTGGCGCACGCCCGACGGCCGCACCGCGCCGGACCTGGCGAGCGCGCAACGGGCCAAGCTGGACCTGGCCTTCCGCAAGCTCGACCTTCGCCCGGGGCAGCGCGTGCTCGACATTGGCTGCGGCTGGGGCGGCGCGTTGCGGCACGCGGCGCGGACGCATGGCGTGACGGGCGTCGGGATCACCATCTCCGAGCACCAGGCGCGCCACGCGCGGGAAGCCTGCGCGGGCCTGCCGGTCGAGATCCGCCTGCAGGACTACCGCGAGCTCGACGAGCGCTTCGACCACGTCTTCTCGATCGGCATGTTCGAACACGTCGGCGTGGACAACTACCGGCGCTACTTCCAGGCCGTGCGCCGTTGCCTCGCCGACGACGGCCTGTTCCTGCTGCACAGCATCGGCCGCAACCGCTCGGTCCGGCACACCGACCCCTGGATCGCGCGCTACATCTTCCCCAACTCGATGCTGCCCTCGCCGGCGCAGGTCACCGAGGCGGTCGAAGGCCTGTTCGTGATCGAGGACTGGCACAATTTCGGCGCCGACTACGACCTGACCCTGCGGGCGTGGCGCGACAACATCGAGGCGGCTTGGCCGCGTCTGGAGGGCTACGACGAGCGCTTCCGGCGCATGTGGCGCTATTACCTCGCCGCCTCGATGGCGGCCTTCCGCAGCCGGCGCGCGCAGCTGTGGCAACTGGTGCTGTCGCCGCGCGGCGTGCCAGGTGGGTATCGGGCGCCGCGCTGAGGTCGGCGGTGTTGCCGCCGCCCGATGGCGCCGACCCGCGCCGGCCCGCCGGCTCAGGCGGCCGCGAGGCCCGCGCGTTCGAGAAGCATCGCCACCGGCGCGTCGCCGGCAAGCGTGCCGAAGGCCAGGCCCGCGCGCGCACCGAGGCGATGCGCACAGAACGCTTCGCCGACAGCCGCAGCACGCAGCAACAGCGCCGCCTGCAGCGCCAGCGCCATGCGTTCGGCCAGCCAGCGCGCCTGCGGCTCCAGCGCCGCGGGGTCGCCGGCCAGGAGCGTGGCGAGCGAGACCCGTTCGGCATCGAGCAGCGCGTGCAGGCCCCGCGCGGCGTCGAGTTCGGCGAAGAAAGCCGCATGGCAGGCCGGCTCTTTCTGCAGCGCCCGCAGCACGTCCAGGCACTGGATGTTGCCGCTGCCCTCCCAGATCGAGTTGAGCGGCGCCTGCCGCAGCAGTCGCGGCAGCATCGTGTCCTCGACGTAGCCGACGCCGCCGAGCACTTCCTGGCATTCGTTGACGAAAGGCGTGGCGCGCTTGCAGATCCAGTACTTGCCGAGCGCCGTGGCCAGGCGCGCGAAGGCCGCCTCGGCCGGATCGCGCGGCGCCGCGTCCACCGCGCGGGCGACGCGGAAGGCCAGCGCGGTCGCGGCCTCCGCTTCCAGCGCGAGGTCGGCGAGCACGTTGCGCATCAGCGGCTGCTGCGCGAGCGTCTTGCCGAAGGCGCGGCGATGGCGGGCATGGTGCAGGGCCTGCGACAGCGCCTGGCGCATCAGCGCGGCCGAGCCGAGCTGGCAGTCCAGGCGGGTGAGCGCGACCATCTCCAGGATCGTCGCCACGCCGCGGTCGGGCGCGCCGACCGGCCAGGCCAGCGCGCCTTCGAACTCGACCTCGCTGCTGGCATTGCTCCAGTCGCCGAGCTTGTCCTTGAGCCGCTGCAGGCGATAACGGTTGCGCGTGCCGTCGGGCGCGAAGCGCGGCAGCAGGTAGCACCCCAGCCCCTCGTCCGACTGCGCCAGCACCAGGAAGGCATCGCACATCGGCGCGGAGAAGAACCACTTGTGGCCGACCAGCGAGACCAGGCCCTCGCCCGCGGGCGTGGCGCGCGTCGTGTTGCCGCGCACGTCGGAGCCGCCCTGCTTCTCGGTCATGCCCATGCCGATCGTATTGCCGGCCTTGCGCCAGGCCGGGACGTGCGCGGGGTCGTAGTCGCCGCAGAGCACGCGTGGTAGCCAGTCGCGCGCCAGCGCCGGCGTGTGCCGCAGTGCCGGCACGCAGGCATGGGTCATGGTCAGCGGGCAGGCGCTGCCCTGGTCGGCCTGGTAGTGCAGGTACATCAGCGCGGCGCGGGCCACGTGCGCGCCAGGCCGGTCTTCGTGCCGCCAGGCGAAGCCGGCGACGCCGTGCGCGATCGCCGCGCCCATCAGACGGTGGTAGGCGGGATGGAAGTCCACTTCGTCCACGCGCCGACCGTAGGCATCGACGGGCCGCAACTGCGGACGCTGGCGGTTGGCCTGCTCGCCGCAGGCCATCAACTCGCCGCCGGCCAGGCGCGCGTAGGCCTGCACGTGGTCGCGCGCCCAGTCGCCGCCCTCGCGGGCCAGGGCCTCGCGTAGTGGCAGATCCCCGGCGTACAGGTCGCGGGCGCCCGGCACGGGCGGCTGGTTGTCGACCTCGTGGGTGCTGAAGGCGTCGCCCATGTCGCTGCTCCGTGGCTGCTCCCAGCTTAGCGCCGCGGCCGCCTAGCCGCCGCAGTTCCCGCGTCGCCCGACCGGATCGCGCAGCACCTGCACGTAGTAGTCGAGCATGCCGGCGGTGCGCGGCGAGTCCGGCTCCGCCCCGGCCAGGCCGCCGGCATCGCGCAGCCAGCCGTCGCGACAGCTCGCCGCTTCGGCCTTCGACGCGGCGCAGGCCAGCAATCCATCGAAGGCCCTGCGATACGTCGCGAAGGCCGTGCGGTCCATCACCGGCCCGTGGCCGGGCACCAGGCGCTCGAAGTCCTGCTCGGCCAGGCGGCCGAGCGCCGCGCTCCAGTTCGCCGGACAGGCGGTGTCGAGGAAGGGCACCGGCAAGGTCACCAGGTCGCCGGCCGCCAGCGTGCGCGTGGCGGGATCGAAGATCCACAAGTCGCCCCCGGTCACCGCGCGCGCTTCGCGGCCCACCTGCAGGCGACGCCCGGCCCAGTCCTGCGGTCCCGACGCGGTGATCACCACGTCGGGCGCGATCGCGCGGCCGCTGTCGATCGTCGCGATGTCGGCGCGCACCTCGGCCTGCATCGCCGGATCGCCCGGCTGCGCAAGGAAGGCCAGCGCCTGCTGTTTCGAGCGCGCCAGGAAGCCCGCGAGCGCACCGTCGATCGCATCGGTCGCATACACCTTCACGTCCGGGTACCTGGCGCGCAGCCGCGGATTGCCGCTGACGTGGTCGAGGTGCCAGTGGCTGTTGACCACGGCCGTGATCGGCAGGCCCGAGGCATGCGCGTATTCGAGGATGGCTTGCGCGTGTTCGGGATGGCGGCCGGTGTCGAGCACCACCAGCCCGCGGGTGCCGCGGAAGATGACGGAGTTGCCGTCGGGCTGGCGTCCCGGCGCGAAGCTGCCGGGGAGGAGCGCGACGCCATCGGCGATCGCATCCGCGTCGCGCGCCGGTGCGGCCGCCGGGTCGCGTCCAGGGGCTGGCGCGGCCTGGCCCGGCGCGTCCGCCGGCAGCGTCGCCGCGCGACCTTCCGCGGCCACGCCCATTGCACAGGCCAGCATGGCGAACAGGCCGGCCAGGGCCGGGCCGCGATTGTTTCGGGAGGGGTGCGGCATGGCGCGCTCCGTCGGGGACCAGACCGACTGTCCGCCTCCCCGTCGGCGCGGTCATGGGCCGGAGGTCACCCGCTTGCGGCCTGCGCCTGCCGCTTCTGGTAGGTGCCCATCAGCTGCGCCTCGTCGATCACGTGGCCCTCCATCGCCTGCATCAGCGCGGCCTTGTCGGGCTGGCCGAGGTCCGGCAGCACGGTGTCGAGCGCGTAGAGCTTGTGGAAGTAGCGATGGCGGCCAATCGGCGGGCAGGGCCCGCCGTAGCCGGCGCGCTTCCAGTCGTTGAGGCCCTCGCGCGTGCCCGGCGGCAGGTTGTCGCTGCCCATGCCCTCAGGCAGGCCGGCGGTTTCCGGCGGCAGGTTGTAGAGGATCCAGTGGACCCAGGTGC
>CBININ010000019.1:0-16723 GCA_966250755.1 uncultured Gammaproteobacteria bacterium
ACACCCTGATGGTGCACCTGGGGATCGGCATGAAGATCAACACCCTGTGCGTCGTGGCGCTCGGCGTGGGCATCGGCGTGGACTACGGCATCTACATCTTCGCCCGCATGCGCGAGGCGATGCTGCAGGGCAAGACCCTGAGCGAGAGCTACTTCATCGCGCTCAAGACCACCGGCATCGCGATCTTCTACACCGCGCTGACCCTGGCGGTCGGCGTGGCGATGTGGATCAAGTCCGACCTCAAGTTCCAGGCCGACATGGGCGTGCTGCTGACCTTCATGTTCATCGTCAACATGGTCGCCGCGATCATCTTCCTGCCGGCCCTGTGCCGCTGGCTGCTCCGCCCGAAGGAGAAGGACGACTTCGACGTGGCGCACTGGCACGAGAAGCCGGATCCGGAGCACGCCGGCGGGCAGGTGCCGCAGTAAGGCGAGCGCCGGACCGTTTCGCCGGTCGCTTCGCCATGCAGCAGGCTGCGACGTTCTCGGGCGTCTTCGCGGGCATCGCGCTGCTGGTCATGCTGTGTGCGAGGGGCTTCGACCGGCGGATATCGGTCGCAGCCGCGGTGCTGGTGGCGGCCTACCTGGGCCTGGATGACTTGGTCACCGGCCTGCCGTCCAGTTCGGCCACCTTCCGGTTCGTCGACGCGCAATGGAACTGGTCGGGCAAGGTCTACAGCCTGCTGCTGGCGGTCGCCGTGATCGCCGTGGCGGGCATCGGCCGCCAGGCCGCGGGCCTGACACTGGCGCAGCGCAAGCTACGGGCCTCGTGGTTCGGGGTGGCCGCTTTGGCCGCTTGGGGCTTCGCCCTGGGACTGCTGTTCGAGCCCGAGGCCGCCTCCACCGAAACCCTCGCCTTCCAGGCCCTGATGCCCGGCGCGGCCGAGGAACTGGCGTATCGCGGCATCGCCCCGGCCTTGCTGCTGGGTCTCCGGGACCGTGACGCCTCGCAAGGCATCCCGTGGGCGGTGGTGATCGCCTTGTCCGTCGTGTTCGGCCTCTGGCACGGGCTGGCGTACACGGCTACCGGGTTCGCCTTCGATCCGGTGGCGGCCCTGTTCCCGTTCATCGGCAGCGTGGCCGCGGGCTGGCTCCGCTTCAACAGCGGCAGCCTGCTGTTCCCGATCCTGGCGCACAACGCGTCCAACCTTGCTTTCCACCTCGCCGCACTGTCGAAGGCCTAGCGTCGGCGGCGGCCTCGATCCGCGCTGCTACAGCTCCTCGGCCACCGGCTGCGGCCGCGCCATCGCCAGGTTGCGCAGCGCGATGACCAGCACGCCGGCCAGCACCATCGCGCCGCCGAGCCACAACCGCGGGCCGACCTGGTCATTCAGCACGAGGATGCCGAGGATCGTCGCCAACAGCGGCGCCGCCAGCAGGTAGGGCGTGACCTGGGCGATCGGGTGGCGCTGCGTGAGCAGGTAGTAGATGCCGTGGCCAAGCAGCGATGCGACCAGCGCGGCATACACCACGCCCAGCCACGCAACCCAGCTCGCCGATGCGATCTCGTCGGCCGGATGCGGCTCGAGCAGCGCGCTCGCCACCAGCAACGGAACAACGCCAATCACCGCCGTCCAGCCCTGCTGCGAGAACAGGTTCATGCCCTTCAGGCCGCGCATCAGCACGGTGCCGACCGCCAGGAAGAAGGCCGACACCAGCATCAGCAGCAGCGCGGCCGGGCTGTGCAGCACCGCCGGGTCGAAGCCCAGCACCAGCACGCCGAGGAAACTCAGGCCGATGGCCGCGCCGGTCTGCCAGCGCACGCGCTCGCCCAGCCACCACCAGGCCAGCAGCGCGGCCATCGGCACGTAGCTCTGCATCACGATGGCGGGGGAGGCCAGGGTCGCGGACAGGCTCAGCGACCAGAAGCTCAGGCCGAAGTGCAGCACGCCGTTGCAGATCGCCACCGCCACCAGCCGAGGCCATTGCCCCGGCGCGGGCGCCTTGATGAAGGGCGCCAGCAGCGCCGCGAGCAGGCACAGCCGCAGCGCCGTGAACAGCAGCGGCGGGAACTCCAGCAGTGCGAGCTTGGAGGTGAGGAAATTGCCGGCCCAGGCCAGGCACACCACGCTGACGAGCGCGAGGTCGCGCCCGCCCATGCCATGGCGGGTCTCAGTAGCCAATGCCGAGCCGCGTGTAGAGCTTGCGCAGGGTCCACATCGGGCCGACCAGCAGGTAGACCAGGTCGGTGAAGAAGCTAGGGCGCTTGCCCTCGACCTTGTGGCCGATGAATTGGCCGATCCAGGCGACGACGAACACGCCGATGGCGACCTTCAGCAGCATCGCCATGCCGAAGGTGCTCGAGATCCACAGGTTGAGCAGCAGGCTGAGGACGAAGCAGGCCAGCAGGCCCAGCGCCAGCTTGCGCGATAGCTTCCAGTAGTAGAGCCAGGCCATGAACATCGCGGCGGCGGCCCAGGACCCCGGCTTGCCGAGGAAGGCCGGCACCGGGATCGTCCACAGGAAAGCCGTCACCGACCACACGATGGCGGGCACGCACACCAGGTGGATGCCCTGGTTGGTGTGGTTGCGGTGGTCGTCGGAGTACTGGTCGAGCAGCTGGTCTACGCGGCGCATGGCGCTGTCCTCGGGTGGTCGGCCGTCCGTGCCGGGGCGAATCAGTCGAAACGAATGTCGGCCAGGCGCCACAGCGCCTCGGCGTACTTCCTGCGCGTGGCCTCGATGACGTCGGACGGCACTTTCGGACCGGGGGCGGTCTTGTCCCAGTCCAGGGTCTCGAGGTAATCGCGCACGAACTGCTTGTCGTAGCTCGGCGGGCTGGTGCCCACCGAGTACGAATCCGCGGGCCAGAAGCGCGAGGAGTCCGGGGTGAGCATCTCGTCCATCACGTGCAGCACGCCGGCCTCGTCCAGGCCGAACTCGAGCTTGGTGTCGGCGATCAGGATGCCGCGCTCGGCGGCATGCCTGACCGCGAAGCGGTACACGGCGAGCGTGGCCTCGCGCACGCGTTCGGCAAGCTCACCACCGATCTGCGCGGCCACCGCGTCGAAGCTGACGTTCTCGTCGTGGCTGCCGGCGGCGGCCTTGGTCGAGGGCGTGAAGATCGGTTCGGGCAGCTGCTCAGCCTGCCGCAGGCCGGCGGGCAGGGCGATGCCGCAGACCGCGCCCGTGCGCTGGTAGTCCTTCCAGCCGCTGCCGATCAGGTAGCCGCGGGCGATGGCTTCCACCGGCACCGGCTTGAGCTTCTTCACCACCACGCTGCGCTTCGCGTACAGCGCCACGTCGGTGCCCGCGGGCAGCACCGAGGCCACGTCCACGCCGGTCAGGTGGTTGGGCACCAGGTGCGCGGTCTTGCCGAACCAGAAGTTGGAGATCTGGCAGAGCATCTCGCCCTTGCCGGGGATCGGGTCCGGCAGCACCACGTCGAAGGCCGAGAGGCGGTCGCTGGCGACCATCAGCAGGCGGTGGCCGGGCAGGTCGAAGACGTCGCGCACCTTGCCGGAATGCAGCAGGGTCAGGCCGGGGAGCTCGGAGCGGTGCAGGGTGGTGGACACGGGCGATCGGCGCGGGCGTGGGTCAGCGCATAGTGTACCGCCGCGACTGCCCGCGGCCGGCCTTCGCGCCGGACCTCGCGCGGGCGATGCCACCGCCGCTGCTAGACTGTGGCGCATGCGCATCCCCTGTCTCCCATGGCTTGCCCTGGCCCTCGCACCGGCCTTGGCGGCGGCTTCCAACCCGGTGCCGATCAAGCCCACCAAACTCGGCCAGTGCGTCGCCTGCCACGGCGTCGAGGGTCGCGCCCGTGCCTCCGGCATTCCGCACCTCGCCGGCCAGGACGAGCAGTACCTCACCTCGGCGCTGCTGGCCTACCGCGGCGGCCAGCGCCGCCACCCGGTCATGAACTCGATCGCCAACACCCTGCAGCCGCGCGACATCCAGGCGCTGGCGCACTGGTACGCGAGCCAGCCGCCGGGCGGCCGCCGATGATGGGCAAGGGCAAGCTCATCGGGTTGCTGGTGGGCCTGCTGTTCGGCGCCTCGCTGCGGCGGCCGTGGCTGGCCCTGATCGGCCTGGCCCTCGGCCATCTCTACGACCGCGGCGTGTTCGGCGCGTCGGCACCCGGCAAGCGCGCGGGGGACCCCGCCGCGACGCCGACCCCCGACCCCTACGCCGTGCTCGGCATTTCGCCCGAGGCCAGCAACGACGAGGCCGAACAAGCCTGGCGCCGGCGCATGCAGGAGTACCATCCCGATCGCGTGGCCAACGCCGCCGCGGAGCTGCGCGAGCTCGCCGAGCGCCGCGCCCGCGAGGCCAACGCCGCCTGGGAAACGATCCGCCGCCAACGCAAGCTCTGACACTTCCGGGACCCGCCGCCGATGACCTGCCTGATCGCCCCGTCCATCCTCTCGGCCAACTTCGCGAAACTCGGCGAAGAAGTCGACAACGTGCTGGCCGCCGGCGCCGACTGGGTGCACTTCGACGTGATGGACAACCATTACGTGCCCAACCTGACCATCGGCCCGCTGGTGTGCGAAGCCCTGCGCAAGCACGGCGTCACCGCGCCGATCGACGTGCATCTGATGGTGAAGCCCGTCGATCGCATCATTCCCGATTTCGCCGCCGCGGGCGCGACCTACATCAGCTTCCACCCGGAGGCGAGCGAGCACATCGACCGCACGATCCAGCTGATCCGCGCCAGCGGCTGCAAGCCCGGGCTCGTATTCAATCCAGCGACGCCGCTCTCGTACCTGGACCACGTGCTCGACCAGCTCGACCTCGTGCTGATCATGTCGGTGAACCCGGGCTTCGGCGGGCAGAGCTTCATCCCCGGCGCGCTGGAGAAGTTGCGTGCGGTGCGCCAGCGCATCGACGCCAGCGGCCGCGACATCCGGCTGGAGATCGACGGCGGCGTCAAGGCCTCCAATATCGGTGAGATCGCTTCGGCGGGCGCCGACACCTTCGTCGCCGGCTCGGCGATCTTCAACGTGCCCGACTACGGCGAGGTGATCCGCGCCATGCGCGAGAACGTGGCGCAGGCGGTGCGCGCGTGAGCGCCGCCGCGACCGCCGCCCTCGGGCAGGACCGGTTGCGGCGATTGCTGGACGTCACGCGCGACCTGGCGCGACCACTGGACCTCGACACGATGCTCTACGCCATCGTGGACGCGGCCAAGGACCTGCTCGACGCCGAGGGCGGCACGGTCTGGCAGTACCAGCCCGAGGACGACATGCTGGAGATGCGGGTGGCCCGCGGCCTCGACGCCATCCGCGTGCCGGCCGACCGCGGCATCGTCGGCGAGTGCGTGCGCACGCGCGCGGCGATCAACGTGCCCGACTGCTACGCCGACCCGCGCTTCAACCGCGAGGTGGACCGCGCCAGCGGCCGCCGCACCCGCTGCATGCTCAGCCTGCCGCTGGTGGGCTACGACGACCAGCTGGTCGGCGTGCTGCAGGTGGTGAACCGCCACGAGGGCGTGTTCGACCACGACGACGAGCAGGTTGCCGCCGCGCTCGCTGCCCAGTGCGCGGTCGCGCTGCAGCGCATGCAGATGACCGAGCGCCTGCTGGCGACGGAGAAGTTGCGGCAGGAGATCTCGGTCGCGCGCGAAGTGCAGATGGGCACCCTGCCCAAGGCGCCGCCGCAGCTGCCGGACTACGACTTCGCCGGGCTGTTCAAGCCCACCGACGACACCGGCGGCGACACCTACGACTTCGTGCCCTGCGACGACGGCCGCATCTTCGTGCTGATGGGCGACGCCACCGGCCATGGCATCGGCCCGGCGCTGTCGGCGACCCAGGTGCGCGCCATGCTGCGGGTCGCCCAGCGGCTCGGCGCCAGCCTCGACGACGCCTTCCGCCACATCAACGACCAACTCGTCGTCGATCTGGCGGAGGACCGCTTCGTCACCGCCTTCCTCGGCCAGCTCGATCCGCGCACGCACCAGCTGAGCTACCACTCCGGCGGCCAGGGCCCCTTGCTGCACTTCCGCGCGGCGGACAAGGCCTGCAGCTTCCATCCGCCGACCACCTTTCCGATGGGCGCGATCACGCTGCCCGCGCTCAAGCCCGCCTCGGTGGCCGAGCTCGCGCCGGGCGACGTGTTCGCGTTGATCTCCGACGGCGTCTACGAGTACCAGGACGCGCGGGAACGCCAGTTCGGCGAGGACGGCGTGGCCGAGGTGCTGCGCCGCTACCACGACCGCCCCATGCCCTACCTGCTGGGCCGGCTGATGGATGCGCTGCGCGACTTCGGCAAAGGGGCGCCGCAACTCGATGACATCACCGTCGTGCTGATCCGGCGCCTGCCGCAGGCAGGCGATGAGACCGAGGATCCGCAGGGCCGCACCACCCATGCGGGCGAGCACTGGCAGCGCCACCAGGAGTTCCACCGCAGCTTCGACGCATTGCCCGGCGTGTTCGCCTTCATCCAGCGCTGCCTGGGGCAGGCCGACATCGGCGCCGACGTGCGGTATGCCATCGAGTTCACGGTGGAAGAGCTGTTCACCAACATGGTCAAGTACAACCCGGAGGGCGGCGGCCGGCTGCGGCTGGAGATCGACCGCGCCGGCGACATGCTCACCTGCCGGCTGGCCGACCCGGACAGCGGGTTCTTCGACGTCACCGCCGCGCCGGACGCCGACGTCAATGCCGGCGCCGAGCAGCGCGAGCCCGGCGGCCTGGGCTTGCACCTGATCCGGCGGATGGTCGAATCCATCGAGTACGACTATTCTGGCCGCCGCAGCCTGATCACGTTCCGCAAGCCGCTGGGGAGTCGCTGATGTTCGAGATCGAGCAGGGGGAGGGCGGTCGCGTGGTGTTCCGGGGTCGCCTGGACGCGGCCCAGTGTCCGAAGGCGCAGGCCTTCCTGGACGCCGCCCCGCAGGCGCGCGAGTTCGACTTCGCGGGCCTGGAGTACATCTCCAGCGCCGGCTTGGGCGTCCTGCTGCGCGCGCACAAGAAGGCGATGGCCGAGGGCGGCAAGCTGCGCCTGGTGAAGGTCAACAACCACATCTTCGACATCTTCCGCTATTCCGGCTTCGACCAGCTGTTCGAGGTCGAACGGCTGGCCTGAGGCCGCCGACGCGCCCGGCCTTGATCAAACCGGCGTCCAACCTTTTCGGCCCTCGCAGGTATGTATGACTGACGACCTGGATGCCGCCCTCGTACTGCAATGCCGGGCGGGCGACCGCCGGGCCTTCGACCGGCTGCTCGCCCGTTACGAGCGTCCGATCTTCAACGCCGCCTACCGGATCCTCAACCATCGCGAAGACGCCACCGACGTGACCCAGACCGCCTTCCTCCGCGCCTACGAACACTTCGACCGCTACGACCCGGGCCAGCGCTTCTTCAGCTGGATCTACCGGATCGCGGTCAACGAGGCGCTGGACGTGAGCAACGGCCGCCGTCGCAACGAACCGGTGCCGGACGAGATCGCCAGCGACCAGCCCGGTCCCGAGCGCGCGGCGCAGGACGAACAGACCGATGCCGGCCTGCAGGATGCGCTGATGGACCTGCCCGTGGACTACCGCACCCTGATCGTGCTCAAGCACGTGCAGGACTGCAGCTACGAGGAGATCGGCGCGATCCTGGAATGTCCGGTCAAGACCGTCAAATCGCGGCTGTTCACCGCGCGGCAGGCACTGCGCGAGGTCTTGCTGAAGCGGGGGTGGGCATGAGCCAGATCGATCCGCGCACGCTGGAACTGATCCATGCCGAGGTCGAAGGGGAACTCGACGGCGCCGAGCGCGCCGAACTGGAGGCGCGCTGCGCGGCGGACCCGGCCGCGCGCGAGTACCGCGAGCAATGGGGGCGCATCCACGCCGCCCTGGCCCGCCTGCCTTCGGTCGAACCCCCGGCGGGGCTGGGCCGGCGTTGGCAGGGGGGGAGCCCTGCCGCGCCGGAACGGCTTTCGCCCGTGTCCAGCATCGCCACGCACCGCTCGCGGCCGCGCCGCTGGCTGCGGCCCGCGATCGGCCTGGCCGCCGGTGGCCTCGCCCTGGCGATCGCGCTGGGCTATGGCGGCCTCGGCCGCAGCCTGCTCGATGGCGACGCCCTGGTCGGCACGATGGGCGGCGCCCACACCGTCAGCCGCGTGGACGTGGACGCCGCCGGCGTGACTGGCGCGATCGCGCTGCGGCCCTCCGGCGCCGGCTGGACCCTGGACTTCGACCTGCGCGGCGAGCAACCCACCCCGGTTGTCGCGACCTGGGAGCCGTCCGCCCTCGGGCCCGGCGCACTGCGCTCGGACCCGACCGGTCCGTGGCAGGCCGTTCCGGGGCGCATTGCCTTCACCGTCGCGCCGGAGCAGCATCTGAGCCTGGACCTGGCCCCCGGGGAGGGCGGGCAGGTGCGGGTGCGGATCGAGGGCGCCGAGGGCGAGCGCCAGGACCTCGCCATCACCGTCCCACCCGCTCCCGCCAAACGCTGACCAACCTTTTCCGCGTCCCCCGGTATGTCCAGATGAGCCCGGATGACACCGCGTCCTCCGGACAAGCAAAACGAACCACGCGGCACCCTTCCGTCACATTGCGAGGATGATATGAAGAACAGCAAGATTCTGGCCCTCTGCGCCCTGGCCGCCGGCATCGGCGCCGTCGGTTACTTCGGCTTCGGCATTCCCGCGAACAACGGCGACGTGGTCGGCACCATCGCCCCGGCCCAGCGTTACCAGGCCAAGACGGTCGGCGAGTCCGACGTCAAGCTCGGCGACCAGTCGGTCTCGCAGTTCATGCAGTCGGATGCCTTCCGCATGATCCAGGGCGACGCCAAGCTCGCCGAGGCCATGCGCAGCGACGCCTTCCGCGCCGCCCTGGCGAGCGATTCGTTCCGCGCCGCGCTGGCGAGCGACAGCTTCCGCGCCGCCCTGGCCAGCGACCAGTTCCGCGCCGCCCTGGCGAGCGATTCGTTCCGCGCCGCGCTGGCGAGCGATTCGTTCCGTGCCGCGATGGCCAGCGACGCCTTCCGTGCCGCGATGGCCAGCGACAGCTTCCGCGCCGCCCTGGCGAGCGATCAGTTCCGCGCCGCGCTGGCGAGCGACCAGTTCCGCGCCGCCATGGCCAACGACGCCGCCCGCGCCCAGCTGACCAGCGACGCCGCCCGCGCCGCCCTCAACAGCGACGCCTTCCGCGCCGCGATGAAGAGCGATGCGTTCCGCGCCGCCCTGGCCAGCGACAGCTTCCGCGCCGCGATGGCCAGCGATGCCTTCCGCGCCGCCCTGGCGAGCGACTCGTTCCGCGCCGCGATGGCGAGCGACTCGTTCCGCGCCGCGCTGGCGAGCGACGCGTTCCGCGCCGCGATGGCGAGCGACTCGTTCCGGGCCGCGCTGGCGAGCGATGCGTTCCGCGCCGCGCTGTCGAGCGACGCCTTCCGCGCCGCCCTGGCGAGCGACAGCTTCCGCGCGGCCCTGGCCAGCGACAGCTTCCGCGCCGCCCTGGCCAGCGACGCCGGTCGCGCCGCCTTGGCCAGCAGCGCCGAGCGGGCCTATGCCCGGTCCGCCGCCGAACGTGCGACCGCCGAACGCGCCGCGGGCCGCGCCGCCGAATAAGCGCCACCCGCTCCACCCCGAAGCCGCTTGCGGAAACGCAGGCGGCTTTTTTTGTTGTATGGTCCCGACGGGGACAGGGCGCCTGGCGCCCGGGGGATGGGGCATGCGGATCGCGAGGACCGTTCGGCTGCTGTCGCTGCTGGGCCTGTGCGCCGCCGCGCCGCTGGCGCGCGGCGAGGACTTCCAGCTCGACCAGCTGCAGACGAAGGAACTGCGGCTGCTCTACCGCGACCCGCAGCAGACCTACCTGACGCCCTACGTCGCGCGCTGCTTCCTCAATGCGATGGACATGCACAAGCGCATCCTGCGCTGGAACCCGGCCGAGGAAACCACGGCCGTGCTGACCGACGAGGGCGACTGGAGCAACGGCCGCGCGCTGGTCTCGCCGCAGAACATCGTCGCCGCGGAAGTCTCGCCGAGCGGCCACATCTTCGAGACCCTGCCCAGCAACGAGCGCTTCCATTCCATCGCCAGCCACGAGCTGGTGCACGTGGCGACCATGGACGCGGCCAACGACACCGACCGCGCCTGGCGCCGCTTCTTCGGCGGCAAGCCGCGGGAGAACGACACCCACCCGATCAGCATCCTCTACAACTACCTGGCGACGCCGCGCAACAGCGTGCCGCGCTGGTACAACGAGGGTTCGGCGGTGTTCGTGGAAACCTGGATGTCGGGCGGCATCGGCCGCGCCCAGGGCGGCTACGACGAAATGGTGTTCCGGGCGATGGTGCGCGACGACGCGCACTTCTACTCGCCGGTGGGCATCGTCTCGGCGGGCGCGGCCAGCGACTTCCAGACCATGGCCAACGCCTACCTTTACGGCACCCGCTTCATCAGCTACCTGGGCTACCACTACTCCCCGGAGAAGGTGACCGACTGGCTGGCGCGCGATGCCGACAGCGACCGCTACTACGGCACCCAGTTCAAGCGTGTGTTCGGCAAGCCTTTGGAGGACGCCTGGAACGACTGGATCGCCTGGGAGCACGGCTTCCAGGGCGAGAACCTGAAGGCGGTTCGCGCCTTCCCGGTCACGAGCGGGCAGCGCGTCAGCGCGCGCACGCTGGGCTCGGTGTCGCGCTCCTTCGTCGATCCGGCCACCGATTCCATGGTCGGCGCCTTCCTGTACCCGGGCACGGTCTCGCACGTGGGCGCGGTGTCGCTGCGCGATGGCGGCCTGCGCCGCTTCGTGGACGTGAAGGGGCCGCTGAAATACGCGGTGTCCTCCACCGCGTTCGACCCGGGCTCGCGGACCTTCTTCTACACCGCCGACAACACCGCCTGGCGCGACCTGATGGCGCTGGACCTGGCCACCGGCAAGGCGCGCATGCTGCTCAAGGACGCGCGCATCGGTGACCTGGCCTTCGACCCCAGCGACAAGTCCTTGTGGGGCGCGCGGCACGAGAACGGCTACGTCTCGCTGGTGCGCATCCCCGCGCCCTACAAGGAATGGAACGTGCTGGCCACCTTGCCCTACGGGCAGGTGATGACCGACCTGGACATCTCGCCGGACGGCAAGCAACTGTCGGCCAGCTTCGAGACGATCGACGCCAAGCAGTACCTGCGCGTGTACCCCAAGGACGCGCTGCGCGAGGGCAAGCTCGAGCACCTCGCGCAGTTCGACTTCGGGCAGGCGGTGCCGGAGGGCTTCGTGTTCTCGCCGGACGGACGTTACCTGTATGGCAGTTCCTACTACACCGGCGTCTCCAACCTGTTCCGTTTCGAGCCCGCCAGCGGGCAGATCGAGGCGATCACCAATGCCGAGACCGGCTTCTTCCGGCCGATCCCGCTGGCCGACGGCCGCTTGCTGGCGCTGGAATACTCGGGCAAGGGCTTCGTGCCGACGATCCTGCCGGCCACGCCCATCAAGGATGTCGGCGCGATCCGCTTCCTCGGCGCGGAGATTGCCGAGAAGCACCCGGTCGTCAAGGAGTGGAACGCCGGCTCGCCCGCGGACATCGACCTCGACGCGCGGGTGACAAGTCGCGAGAAATACGTGCCGCGCAAGGAAATGAAGGCCGACGGCGGCTACCCGGTGGTGCTGGGCTACCGCGACGGCGTCGCGCTCGGCTACCAGTACGGCTTCGCCGACCCGCTGCACCTCTACAACCTGTCCATCACCGCCAGCGCCTCGGTGGACGGCGACGTGCCCGACGACGAGAAGCTGCACGTGCTGGTGGACTTCCGCACCCTGGAATGGCGCTTGCGCTACTGGCACAACCACGCCGACTTCTACGACCTGTTCGGGCCGACCAAGCGCAGCCGCAAGGGCGACGCCTTCATCGCCGACTACAAGAAGCTGCTGGTGTACGACGAGCCACGGCGGCTGGACTGGAGCGCGCAGCTGGCCTATTACACCGGCCTCGACACGCTGCCCGGTAACCAGAACGTCAACGACATCATCGACAGCCTGTGGTCGGGCGAGATCGGCATCAACTACAGCAACACCCGCAAGTCCCAGGGCAGCGTGGACCACGAGAAGGGCGTGGACGCCAGCGCCTATGCCAGCTTCGACCGCGCCAACGGCCTGACCTACCCGAAGGCGACGCTGAGCCTCGACGTCGGCTTCGCGCTGCCACTCGGCAACTCCTCGGTGTGGCTGTACAACGACGTCGGCTTCGCCGGCGGCGACGGCGCCGACAGCCTGGCCAACTTCTACTTCGGCGGCTTCCACAACAACTACGTGGACAACCGCGAGATCAAGCGCTACCGCCAGTACGAGACCTTCCCCGGCTTCGAGATCGACGCCCTCGGCGGGCAACGATTTGCCAAGACCGTGCTGGAGTGGAACCTGCCCCCCTGGCGCTTCGAGTCCGTGGGCACCCGCGCCTTCTACCTCGGCCACATCCGGCCCGCGGTCTTCGTCGGCGCGCTCACCGTCGACGACAGCCTCGGCGGCGGCGTGCGCCATTACCAGGACGCCGGCCTGCAGCTGGACCTGAGCTTCACGGTGATGGACCACCTGCCGATGACCCTGAGCTTCGGCTATGCCCAGGGCTTCGAGTCGGGCGAGAAGGTCGACGACGAGTGGCTGTTCTCGATCAAGGTCCTGTGAGGACCCCATGAACGAGGTGCTGGTGCGCGCTGCCATCGGCCTGCTGCCGGTGACGGTCTTCCTGGTCGCGCTGATGGCGATGGACAGCTACAAGCTGGTGCGGCTGCGGCACGTGGCCCTGGTGATCGGCCTGGGCGCGCTGAGCGCGGTCGGCAGCTACTTCGCCAACGTGGCCTTCATCCAGGGCCTGGGCCTGGACTTCGGCTTGTACGCGCGCAGCGTCGGGCCGCTGGTGGAGGAGATCCTGAAAGGACTGGTGGTGGTGTTGCTGCTGCGCACCCACCGGATCGGCTTCCTGGTGGACGCGGCGATCTTCGGCTTCGCGGTCGGCACCGGCTTCGCCATGGTCGAGAACCTCTACTACCTGCAGGACCTGGGCCATGCCAGCGTGGCGGTCTGGATCGTGCGCGGCTTCGGCACCGCGCTGCTGCACGGCGGCGTGCAGTCCATTTTCGCGGTGATGCTGGTGGCGCTGGCCGATCGCCGCGGCAAGCTCGACTTCGGCGCACTGCTGCCGGCCCTCGGCCTGGCCTGGCTGCTGCACGCGGCCTTCAACCAGTTCGTGCTGCCGCCGATCTGGCAGGCCCTGGCCATGCTGGTGGTGCTGCCGCCGGTGATGATGCTGGTGTTCGCCCGCAGCGAGAAGGCGGTCGGCGACTGGCTGGGTACCGGCTTCGACGCCGACCGCGATCTGCTCGAGCTGCTGGGCTCGGGCGCCTTCTCGGAATCGCCCCATGGGCAGTTCCTGCACTCGCTCAAGGAGCGCTTCGACGGGCCGGTGGTGGCCGACCTGGTCTGCTACCTGCGCCTGCACGTGGAGCTGGCCCTGCGCGCCAAGGGCCTGCTGATGATGCGCGAGGCCGGCATCGAGATCGAGGTGGACGCGCCGACCCGGGAGAAGTTCGAGGAGATGCGCTACCTCGAGCGGGCCGTGGGGCCCACCGCCCTGCTGGCGATCAAGCCCCTGCTGCACATGAGCCGCCGCGACCTGTGGCAGCTCTACATGCTCGGCAAGTAGGAGCGGCTATACTCGGCGGCAGTTGCTTCCCCCCGGGACATCCCCGTGCTTTCCGCCGAAGAATTCCGGCAGCTCGCCGCCGCCGGCCACAACCGCATCCCCGTCGTCCGCGAGGTGCTGTCGGACCTCGACACCCCGCTCTCGGTCTACCTGAAGCTGGCCGACGGGCCGCACACCTACCTGTTCGAATCGGTGGAGGGCGGCGAGACCTGGGGTCGCTACTCGATCATCGGCCTGCCGGCGGCGCGCACCTTCACCTTCCGCGGCGCGGAGGTGGAGGAGCGGGTGCACGGCGAACTGCTCGAAACCCGCGCGCTGGCCGACCCGCTGGCCGAGGTGGATCGGCTGCAAGCCGCGTTCTCGGTGCCGCGGATCCCGGGCCTGCCGGCCTTCACCGGCGGGCTGGTCGGCTACTTCGGCTTCGAGTCGATCGGCTACATCGAGCCGCGCCTGGCCGCCGACGTCGGCAAGCCGGACCAGCTGGGCACGCCCGACGCCTTCCTGATGCTGTCGGAAGAGCTGGCGGTGTTCGACAACCTCAAGGGCCGGCTCTACCTCATCGTCCACGCCGACCCTTCGCAGCCGCAGGCACATGCGCGCGCGGTGCGGCGACTGGATGAACTGGTGTACCGCCTGCGCCACTCCGGCCGCAGCTACCCCGATGTGCTCGATCCCTCGCTGCTGGACGAGGCCGACTTCGTCTCCGGCTTCACCCGCGAGGGCTTCGTCGCGGCGGTGGAGCAAGTGAAGGACTACATCCGCGCCGGCGACGTCTTCCAGGTGGTGCTGAGCCAGCGCATGAGCGTGCCCTTCCGCGCGCGGCCGGTGGACGTGTACCGGGCGCTGCGTGCGCTCAATCCCTCGCCCTACATGTACTTCCTCGACCTCGACGGCACCCAGGTGGTAGGCAGCTCGCCGGAGATCCTGGTGCGGGTGCAGGACGGCGAAGTCACCGTTCGCCCGATCGCCGGCACCCGCCCGCGCGGCGCAACGCCGGCCGAGGACGCCGCGCTCGAAGCCGAGCTGCTGGGCGACCCGAAGGAGCGCGCCGAGCACCTGATGCTGATCGACCTGGGCCGCAACGACGTCGGCCGGGTGGCGGAGGCGGGCAGCGTGCAGGTGCCGGACCGCTTCACCATCGAGCGCTACTCGCACGTGATGCACATCGTCTCGGAGGTGCGCGGCAAGCTGCGCGACGGCGCCTCGTTCTCCGACGTGCTGAAGGCGACCTTCCCGGCGGGCACCGTCAGCGGCGCGCCGAAGATCCGCGCGCTGGAAGTGATCCGCGAGCTGGAGCCGGTCAAGCGCAACATCTATTCCGGCGCCGTCGGCTACCTCGGCTGGTGGGGCGACGTGGACACCGCCATCGCCATCCGCACCGCGGTGATCCAGGACGGCCGCCTGCACGTGCAGGCCGGCGCCGGCATCGTCTTCGACTCCGACCCGCTCAAGGAGTGGGAGGAGACCATGAACAAGGGCCGGGCGCTTTTCCGTGCCGTTGCCCAGGCCGCGAGCGGCCTTTAAGGAGATACTCGATGTCCAGACTTCTGATCCTCATCCTGCTGGTATTTGCGGGTGCGTCGCAGGCACAAACCTTCGATTCACATCCGTTCCTGTCGGTGCAGGGTCATGCGGAAGCAAAGGTCAAGCCAGACATATTCCCGGTCACTGTGAAGATCGAGGAATCGGGCATGGATCCGGCCAAGTCGCAGAAACTCGTCGAGGATCTCGCCGCGAAAGTGGTTGGGTCGGCCCAGGCCGAGGGCGCGAAAGACTCGGATGTCGACGTGGGGAATCTGGACATCAGTCCTGACACGAAATGGGACGAAGAAGCAGAAAGGGAGATATTCCTAGGCAACATCTATTCGCGGGAGATCACGGTTCGATTCGGGAATCTGGATGCCGTCAGATCCTTCATAGCCGCGCAACCGGACCTCAAGCAACTCAGGATCTCTACCGGCTCCTTCCGCTATTCCCAGGAGCGCCAGCTCGTCAGAAGGCTCCGTCGAGAGGCGATCGCCGATGCCAAGGCCGCCGCAGAGGAGATGGCTGACGCCGTTGGAAAGCGCCTCGGGTCGCTGTTCAACGTATCGGACCGCGCGCAGAGCACCATTTATTCCAATGTTGGCTACGGAGAGCGTCTGCCGTTGGCGCGGAGCGCCGAGGCAATCGCGTTGCTTGCACCTGGGCGTCGGGCCGCGATCGTTCTCAAGGAAGGTGAAATCACGGTGTCCGCTGACGCCTACCTCGTATATCTGATCGGCGACTGAGCGATAGCCATGCTGCTGATGATCGACAACTACGACAGCTTCACCTACAACCTCGTGCAGTACTTCGGGGAACTGGGGCAGGAGGTGAAGGTCGTGCGCAATGACGCGCTGGACGTGGCGGGCATCGCCGCGCTGTCCCCGGATCGCATCGTGATCTCGCCCGGTCCCTGCACGCCGGACCAGGCGGGGGTGTCGCTGGCGGTGCTGTCGGAATTGTCGGGCCGGGTGCCGATCCTGGGCGTCTGCCTCGGCCACCAGAGCCTGGGCCAGGCCTTCGGCGGCAAGGTGATCCGCGCGAAGCAGATCATGCATGGCAAGACCTCGCCCATACACCACACCGGCAAGGGCGTGTTCGCCGGCCTGCCGTCGCCCTTCGAGGCCACGCGCTACCACTCGCTGGTGGTCGAGCGCGAGTCGCTGCCGGACTGCCTGGAGATCACGGCGTGGACGCAGGATGCGCAGGGCGACTTCGACGAGATCATGGGCCTGCGCCACAAGACCCTGCCGGTCGAGGGCGTGCAGTTCCACCCCGAGTCCATCCTGACCGAGCACGGCCACGCCATGCTGCGCAACTTCCTCGGGGGCTGACGTGGAGTTCACGCCGCACGAAGCCCTGCAACGGGTGATCGTCCACCGCGAGATCTTCTTCGACGAGATGGTCGAGCTGATGCGCCAGGTCATGCGCGGCGAGGTCTCGCCGCCGATGCTGGCCGCGCTGCTCACCGGCCTTCGGGTGAAGAAGGAGACGATCGACGAGATCGCCGCCGCCGCGCACGTGATGCGCGAGTTCGCCGCCCGCGTCGAGGTCGCCGACAGCGAGCACCTGGTGGACATCGTCGGCACCGGCGGCGACGGCGCCCACACCTTCAACATCTCGACC
>CBININ010000020.1:0-15828 GCA_966250755.1 uncultured Gammaproteobacteria bacterium
TGTTCGGCCCGCCGGGCCACCTGTACGTCTATCGCAGCTACGGCCTGCACTGGTGCGCGAACGTGGTGTGCGCGACGCCCGGCGTCGGCGCCGGCGTGTTGCTGCGCGCGCTGGAACCCGTCGCGGGGCTCGAGCCGATGCGCGCCGCGCGCGGGCCGGGGATCCCCGACCGCGACCTGTGCCGCGGCCCCGGCCGCCTCGCGCAGGCGATGGGCATCACCGGCGCGGACGACGGCCTCGACCTGCTGGGGAAGGACGGACGTTTCGCACTCCGTCGCGCCCTTGAGACGCCCGCGCACGACGTTCATGCGACGCCGCGCATCGGCATCAGCAAGGCCGTGGACGCGCCGTGGCGCTGGGTGCTGCGTGGCAGTCGCTTCGTCTCGCGCTGACGGGCATACTCGGCGCGGGGATCCGGGGAATCGATCATGAACGAAGCCGTCGCCACCGAGGTGGCCAATCCGTATGCCGCGCCCGAACACCTCGGTTCCGCCGAGGTCGCCGGCGCGAGCTCGCGTTTCTACGTCGTGGCGCCGAGGAAGTTCCTCATCCTCTACCTGGGCACCTTCGGTCTCTACCTGCTGTACTGGATGTATGCGCAATGGGCCAGCTTCCGCCGTGCCACCAAGGGCCGGCAATGGCCCGTCGCGCGGGCCGTCTTCGCGCTGTTCTTCGTGCATTCGCTGTTCGCGGAGATCGACTTGGCGCTGCGCAGGAGTGGCTCGAATTTTCGCTGGAGCCCGGGCACCGCCGCCACGTGGGCCGTCGTGCTGATGGTCGTTTCCACCGCCTGCGACCGGATGGCGGCGCGCTCGGTCGGCTCGCCGGTCACCGATCTGCTGGGGCTCGCCGTGCTGTTCGTGATGCCGTTTCCCCTGCTGGAAGCCCAACGGGCCGCGAATGCGGCCTGCGGAGATCCCGAAGGCGCAGGCAACGCGCGGATGACCGCCGCCAACATCGCGTGGCTGGTGGTCGGCGCGATCCTGTGGTCCTTGACCTTGCTCGGGACGCTGGCGCTGCTCGGCGTGGTCGAGGTCTGAGCCGGCGTCAGTTCTTGCCGGCGGCCTCGCGCGCGAGCTTGTCGCGCAGCCCGGCGTCGGCGCGATCGGCGAGCGCCCGGCAGCCGTCGGGATCCACGAACCCCTTGCCCGCGGCCAGCCGCTCCATCATCCGCGTCGAACCGGGGTGCGTGGACAGCACGATGTCGCAGGGCGCCTGGCGGATGCGCTGGATGCTGGCGGCGAAGGACGGGCCAAGGTCGGCGCGGTTGCGACCGGCGCCGCCGCTGTAGCGGAAGTCGCCGAGGGTGAGGGCGGTGAGGCTGTCGGCATAGACGACCTGCCGGCAGTCGTCGTCGGCGCAGCTGCGCCAGGTCCAGGAGGTGCTGCCCGGCGTGTGGCCCGGGGTGAACAGCGCGGTCACGCGCAGCGGACCCACTTCGAGCGCTTCGCCGTCGCGCAGTTCGTGCACTTGCGCCACCTTGGGCGAATGCATGGGCTCGGCGGGGTCGTACTGCGGGTCGTCCGGCCCGACCGTGCCGGCGCGCAGCACCGCCGCGCCCGACCGGCTGGCCGCGACGCGCGCGCCACTGGCCGCCTGCAGCGCGGCGATACCGCCGGCGTGGTCGAAGTGCGCGTGCGAGTTGGCGATCCACTTCACGTCGCCGATGCGGAAGCCCAGCGCCTCGATGTTGGCCTGGATCTGCGCGGCAGACTGCGGCAGCGCCGCGTCGAGCAACACATGTCCCTGCGGCCCGGTCACCAGGATCGCCGACAGCTCGCGCGTGCCCACGTACCAGGTGTTGCCATGGATGCGGAACGGCGCCTGGGGCTGGTTCCAGCCCTCGCAGCTGTCGCAATGGATCTCGTCCGGCGAACGCGCCGACGCGGGAGAGAGGAACAGGCAGGCGGCGATCGCGAGGCAGGCGTGGCGGAAGAGCATGGACGTGGGCAGGCGTGGGGGACGCCAGTGTCCCACACCGGTTGCGCCGATGTCGGCGCCCGAACGCCTGGCTCAGTACGCGTGGGGTGCGTGCGCCGGCGGCGCGAACGCCGATTGCGCGTTGGCCCGCAGCCGCAACAGGTTGCGCACCTTCAGCGACAGTTCGGCGGCGTCCACCGGCTTGGACAGGATGTCCTCGGCGCCGGCGTTGAGCCCGACCACGCGGGCGCCACGGCCGGTGAAGCCGGTCACCATCACCACCGGGATGCTGGCGGTGGTGGGATTGGATTTGATCAATCGCGCCAGGTCGTAACCGTCCATGCCGGGCATGGTGACGTCGAGCAGTACGAGGTCGGGCGGCTGCCGCGCGATCGAGGCGAGGGCGGCGCGCCCGTTGGTCGCGATCGCGGTGCGATAGCCCTCGGCCTGCAACAGGACTTCGAGCGGTTCCCGGCTGGCTGCTTCGTCGTCGACGACGAGGATGAGGGCGGTGTCGGGCGTGTCCATGGGACGCATGCTGGCCTTTCGGCCATGAATCGGTGCGTAACACCGCGTGCTTCGCGCGTCGATGCGCGCGCGGCTTCGCGGCCGGATTCAGCGCCTGCACATTCGCACTCGCCTAGATTCGAGCCCACTCCCCCCGGAAGGCGTGCCATGGTTGCCTCGATGACCCAAGGCTTGAACGACGTGCTGCAGGGCCGGCCGCTGCAGCTGATCAGCCAGCACCTCGGCCTCTCGCCGCAGCAGGCCGCGGGTGCGGTGACCGCCGCGCTGCCACTGCTGCTCGGCGCGCTGGCGCGCAACAGCCGCCGGCCCGACGGCGACCTGAACCTGTTCAACGCCCTGCAGAAGGACCACATGGGCCAGGATCCGCAGAGCGTGCTGGCGTCCGCGCTGGCCGGCGGGCAGAAGGGTGATCGCATCCTGCGCCACGCCTTCGGCGCCCGCGAACCGGTGGCCTCGCAGGCCTTGGCAACCGCGACCGGTGTGGCCCCCGACCACGCGCAACGCCTCCTGCGCTGGCTCGCGCCGGTGGCCATGGCTTACCTGGCAAAGCAGGTGTTCGAGCGGCGCGTCAGTTCGCCGACGCCCTCGCCGCAGCAGCTGCGCGACAGGCTCGAAACGGAGCAGCAGCGGTTGCAGGCGCAGGACGGACTGGCCGGCCGGCTGCTGAACACGGTGCTCGACCGCAACCATGACGGGCGGGTGGACTTCTCCGATCTGTACGGCGTGGCTGCGAACGGGCCCCGTCGCACGGCGACCCTGTGGGGCCGTCGCGACAGCGCCTGAGGCGCATCAGCCAGGCCGCAACTCCAGCACGCAGGCCTGTCGGTACAGTTCGCCCGGGCGCAGCACCGCGTCGGGGAATCTGGGCTGGTTGGGACCGTCGGGGAAGCGTTGCGGTTCCAGGCACAGCCCGGCGTTGCGCTGCAGGCGCGCGCCCGCGCGATCGTGCAGCCGGCCATCGAGGAAATTGCCGGTGTAGACCTGCAGGCCCGGCTGGTCGGTGAGCAGGCGAAGGCGACGGCCGCTGGGCGGGTCCAGCAATTCGGCGGCGGTTCGCAACGACCCCGCGGCGCCATCGAGCACGAAGCAATGGTCGAAGCCGAGGCTCGCCGGCGCCTCTGCGTGCAAGGCCTGCAGCCGCTCGCCGATCACCGCGCCGGCGCGGAAGTCGAAGGCCGTGCCTGCAACCTCGCGGATCTCGCCGGTGGGTATCAGTTCGGCATCCACCGGCAGGTAGCGCGAGGCCGCCAGTCGCAGCTGCTGCCCGCGAATGTCGCCTCGTCCGGACAGGTCGAAGTAGGCGTGCTGCGTCAGGTTCACCGGCGTCGGCGCGTTGGCGGCGGCGAGGTAGTCGATATGCAGGCGGCCGTCCTGCAGGCGGTAGGTGACGCGCGTTTCCAGTGCGCCGGGGTAGCCCTGGTCGCCGTCCACGCTATGAAGCGCGAATTCGAGTGCCGGTTCATCACCCGGGTCGAGCACGCTCGCTGTCCAGCGCTGCCGGTCGAAGCCCTCCGGTCCGCCGTGCAGGTGGTGAGGGCCGTCGTTGCGGGCCAGCGCGATTTCGCGGCCGTCGAGCTCGAAGCGGCCGCCGCGGATGCGGTTGGCGTGCCGCCCCACGACCGCACCCAGGTAAGGCTGCGCCTGCTGGTAGTCGGCCAGCGTGCCGAATCCCAGCACCACGTCGGTCCAGCGCCCGCGCGCGTCGGCGACGCGCAGCCGCGCGAGCGTCGCGCCCCACTCGAGCAGCCAGGCCTCGAGGCCTCCGTGTCGCAATACGGTGGCTTCGGCGGGACGGCCGTCGCGGTCGGTGCCGAAGGGAACGCGGGAAACGGGCATGCGGGCGATGGTAGCGACACCCATCGGCCGCGCGCCGCGTGCGGCCTGGCGCCGTTCAGCGCGCGCTTCGCTCGCACCGCCAGCGGCGGAATTGGGGCGGACTTCAGTGCCCGGCACGCATCATGGGGAAGTGCCCGAGGGCACGGTGTCGCGGGCGCACCAGGACGCCTCGCAGGAAGCAAGGAGGATCCCATGCCGGTTTCCGCTTCGAAGGTTTCCACCCAGGTCGGCGACGACGCCGGCCTGCAGGCCTGCATCGACGCCTGCCTGGCTTGCCACGCGCAGTGCCTGCGCACCCTGCGTCATTGCCTGGGCCTCGGCGGCATGCACGCCTCGCGCGAGCACATCAGCCTGCTGGCCGCCTGCGCCTCGATCTGCCTCACCAGCGCCGACACGATGCTGCTGGGCGCGGCAGTGCATGCGCACACCTGCGGCGCCTGCGCCGCGGTTTGCCGCCAGTGCGCCAAGTCCTGCCGCTCGATGGGCGAGGACGCGCAGATGGCGCAGTGCGCCGACCAATGCGAGCGCTGCGCCACCCATTGCGAGGC
The DNA here is from genome assembly GCA_966250755.1 of uncultured Gammaproteobacteria bacterium. Taxonomy (GTDB): domain Bacteria; phylum Pseudomonadota; class Gammaproteobacteria; order Xanthomonadales; family Xanthomonadaceae; genus Arenimonas. The sequence goes on from CBININ010000020.1 coordinate 4,833, forward strand.
GATGTCCGTCGGCTGATCCGCCGGTTCAGCCGTCCCAACGCGAGAGGTCCTGCTCCACGGCGTCGATGCCCGCCCAGGGATCGCGCTTTCGCGCCGCCAGCAGCCCGGGCACATCGCGCAGGGTGAACGCATCGCCACGCTGCAGCGCCGCAAGCTGCGACCAGGCGAGCGGCAGCGCCACCGGCGCGCCCGCGCGGCCGCGCAGGGAGTACGACGCGACGCTGGTGGCGCCGCGGCTGTTGCGCAGGTAATCGACGAAGATCTTGCCGGGCCGCAGCTTGAGCGTGGAAACGGCCAGGAAGCGCGACGGGTCCGACTTCGCCAGCGCCTCGGCAAACCCGTGGGTGAAGCGCTTGACCAGGTCCCAGTGGCAGCCCGGGTTGAGCGGCACCACCACGTGCAGGCCCTTGCCACCGGTCGTGCGCAGGAAGGTCTTGAGCGCGAGCTGCCTGAGCAGCTCGCGCACGTGCAGCGCCGCGCGCTTGACCTCGTCGAAGGGCACGCCGGGGCCGGGATCGAGGTCGAACACCACGCGGTCGGCGTAGTCCGGCCGCGCGGCGCTGGCGCCCCAGGGATGGAATTCGAGCGCGCCGAACTGCACCAGTTCCATCACCGCCTCGGCGTCGTTGGCGACGAGGTAATTGGCGGCATGGCCGCCTTCCTCCTTCAGTGGCACCAGGTCCACGTGCGCGAGGCCTGCGGTGTGGTGTTTCTGGAAAAAGCAGGGCTTGCCGATGCCTTCCGGGCAGCGGATCACCGACAGCGGGCGCCCGGCGATCTCCGGCAGCAGCCAGGGCATCACCGCCTGGTAGTAGTCGGCGACGTCGCGCTTGCGCAGGCCGTCCTCGGGGAAGATGAGCTTGTCGGGGCTGGTTAGGCGCGGCACGGCAGCCGGCACTGCCTTGCCCGCACCGGTGCGCGACTTCGTTACCGGGGGCCGGAGCGCCGAGCCCGGCGCTTTCGCTGCCTTCGCCGCGGTGGCGGTCTTGCGCGTCGCCGCCGCCGCCGGCCCGCGATCGGAATCGCGCAGGTCCGCCGGCGACTTGTCCGGCCGCAAGGCCTTGAACGAGGGCTGCCGCAGCACACCGGAGTTGCCGACGCCGCGTACATTCACCTCCACCACGAAGGCCGGCTTGAACCACTGTGCCTGCCGCAGGTCGGCATCCACGCCGGCTGGTACGTGCACCGTGGGCACCTTGCCCGCCTTCGGAAAGGCGGCGACGATCTCGCGGATCAAGGCGTCGCCGAAGCCGGAGCCGACGCGGCCGACGTAGACCCAGTCCTCGCGTGCATCCGGCCGTGCCAGCAGCAGCGAGCCGAAGCCGCTGCGCGAGCCCTTGCCCGGCGTGTAGCCCACCACCGCGAACTCGTCGCTGTCCTGGCGCTTGGTCTTGCGCCAGTCGTCGCCGCGGCCGCCGACGTAGGGACGGTCGGCGCGCTTGGACACGATGCCCTCGAAGGCCTGTGACGACGCCAGCCCGAAGGCGGCCGTCCCATCGGCCGGGATGTGCGAACTGAAGGCCAGGTGTTTCGGCGGCTCGGCGAGCAGCATCTCCAGCAGGCGCTTGCGCTCGAGCAGCGGCGCGCGCGAGACGTCCACGCCGTCCACGTGCAGCAGGTCGAACAGCACGTAGGCCAGCGCGCCCGGTTGCACGCCCGACAGCGTGGCCTGGAGCAGGTTGAAGTCCGCCTGCGTGCCGCGGCCGGCGATCAATTCGCCATCGACGGCCAACGAGGCGGGACCGAGCTGCTCGAGCGCGGCACGGATCTCCGGCAGTTTTTCCGTCCATTCGATGGCATTGCGCGACCAGATCCGCGCCTTGCCGCCCACCATCGTCGCCACCAGCCGGTAGCCGTCCCACTTCACCTCGTGCAGCCAGTGCTCGCCTTCCGGCGGCTTGTCCCCCAGGCGGGCCAGTTGCGGCTCGAAGGCCGCGTCCTTGAGCTTCGCCTTGCGGGCGCCGGGCAGCGCGGCGGCGAGCTTGGCCCAGTCACGCCTGCGCGCGCGCGCAGGCTTCGCTTCGGGCACCGCGGTCTTGCCCAGCTTGCGCGCCTTGCCGGCGCCCGCGCGCTTGAGGTCGGAAGCGGGCGGTGCGGTCACGTCGCCGAGCAGGTCGTCGGCCTCGAGCGTGCCGGCGTAGGCGTCCTTCTCCTTGAACAGCAGCCACTGCGGCTGCTTCGCCGGCTTGCCGGAGCGCACGAGATGCCATTCGCCCTTGAGCTTGTCGCCGAACAGTTCGAAGCGCAGGTGGCCCTTCGCCAGCTGCGCCTCGGGGTCGTGCGGCGTCGACCAGACGCCGTGGTCGAACTGCGCCACGTGCCCGCCACCGTACTCGCCCCTGGGAATCTCGCCCTCGAAGCTGGCGTAGTCGAGCGGGTGGTCCTCCACCTCCACCGCCATCCGCTTGATGGCGGGGTCGTAGCTCGGGCCCTTGGGCACGGCCCAGCTCTTGAGCGTGTCGCCGACCTGCAGCCGGAAGTCGTAATGGCGCCGCGAGGCGTGGTGCAACTGCACGACGAAGATGGGGCGCTGGCCCACCGGCGCAGTACCCGGCTCGGGCTCCTTCGTCCGGCCGAAGTGGCGCTTGCGGCGGTATTCGGCCAGGCTCATTGCGCCGGGGCGGTGGGCGCCTGCGTTTGCGGCGCCGTTGCATCCGCCGGGAACGCGGCGTCCGCATGGGCCGCGGCGCCGGCGTGCCACGCGAAAGCCACCAGAACGGTGGTGGTCAACCAGAGCAGGGCAGCGAGTCGGCGAGCAGCAGGGGACACGGTCCGCATCCTTGCGGCGCGCCGGATCGGCGCCACCCCATCCTAACCACGCGTGTCGCCGCGTCGCGCGCTGCCGCGCACCGGCCGTACGCCGCAGTTCAGCTGAGCGCGATCGCGGCGTGCGCGGTGCCGGCCGACTGACGCCGCGGCAGGGACAGCGTGAACTCGGAACCCTGGCCGCGCCCGTGGCTGTGCACGGCGACCTGGCCACCGTGCAGGGTGGCGATCGCCTTCACCAAGGCCAGCCCGATCCCCAGGCCGCCATGCGCCTGCTCCGGATCGGCGCTGCCCTGCGAGAACAGCTCGAAGATGCGCGGCTGCTGCTCGGGCGGGATGCCGATGCCATTGTCGCGCACCACCAGCCGCAACGACGGCGGGCCGTCACGTCCCGATTCGCCGTCCACTTCGACTTCGATGCGGCCGCCGGGCGGGGTGTACTTGGCGGCGTTGGCCAGCAGGTTGGCGACCGCCTGCACCAGCCGGCGGCGGTCGCCACTCAGGCCGAGGTCCGCGCCGGCGCGGCGCACCACCAGTTCATGGCCGAGCCCCGCCATCAGGGGCCGCACCTGCTCGAGTGCCGCGTCGAGCGCCACGCCGAAATCGAAGTGCTCGACCCGCAGATCGGCCTGGCCGCGCGTGAAGCGCGACGCGTCCATCAGGTCGTTGACCAGCGAGGTCATGTGCCGCGCCTGGCGATCGATCACCTCGGCGGCCTTGCGCACGCGTTCGTCGCTGGACTGCGTGAGCTTGAGCAACTGCGCCGCGGCGGTGATCGGGGCCAGCGGGTTGCGCAGTTCATGGGCGAGCGTGGCCAGGAACTCGTCCTTGCGCTGGCTGCCGCGCCGCAGTTCCTCCTCGGCGCGGTAGCGCTCGGTCACGTCCGAGCCCTGCACGAAGATGCCGGACATGCTGCCGTCGGATTCGACGATCGGCTGGTAGACGAAATCCAGGTAACGCTGCACCAGCGGACTGCCGGGCGAGGGCTGCAGGCGAACGGGCGAGGCATGCGCGGAATAGGAGGTGCCGGTGCGATAGACGCGGTCGAGGAGCGCGACGAAACCCTGCTCCGCGGCCTCCGGAAGCGCCTCGGCGACGGTCTTGCCCAGGATGCTGCGCGGCCCGACCAGCCGGCGATAGGCGTCGTTGGCGAACTCGAAGACATGGCTCGGTCCGCGCAGGATGCAGATGAAGCCCGGCGCCTGCCGGAACATCTGCTTCTGGCGCTCGCCCTCGAAGCGCCGCTGCTCGGCCTCGACCCGCAGTTCCTCGGTCAAGCGCTCCTGCGCCAGCCGCGAAAGATGGGCCTCGGTCACGTCCGAGCACACCACCAGCACGCCGACGATGCGGCCCTCGTCGCGCAGCGCGCTGTAGCTGTAGGTCCACCACACGTCGCGGCGGGCGCCGTGGCGGGTGACCGGCACCAGCTGGTCCTCGTGCCAGGTCGCGGGACCGCCGGCAAGCACGCTCTCGATCTGCGGGCCGATGATCGGCCAGATCTCCTCCCAGCAATCGCGGCCATCCTGGCCGAGCGCGCTGGGGTGGCGTTCGGGCCCCATCGTCTGGCGATAGGCGTCGTTGTAGAACTGGGTGAGTCGCGGCCCCCACCAGACGAACATCGGCTGGTTGGACTCGAGCACCGCCTCGACGACGGTGCGCAGGGCGGGCGACCAGCCCTCGCGGGGTCCCACGGGCGTCGCGCTCCAGTCGAAGCCTTCCGTGAGCGCGCGCATCTCGCGCGCGGGCGTCGCCATTGCTTGCATTCACACGTCCGCCCGGGGGTTGAACCCGGAGGATGAGGCAGCCGCGGCCCGCGGCCAAGCGAAATATGTCGTCCGCGCAGCGCCGGGCTGCCTTGCGTTGGCGCAGGTTCAGGCGGCGCGGCCGCGCCCGGTTCAGCACCGGTAGGGCGCGCCACGTCCACCATCGCTTGCCACCCCCTGACACGGACGTCATGCGATGAATGCGATCGAATTGCTGAAGAAGGACCATGAGAAGGTGCGCGGCCTGCTGGGCGAACTCGCCGAGACCACCAACCGGGCGAGCAAGGGCCGCGCCGAGTTGCTCGAGAAGATCGCCCTCGAGTTGAAGGTGCACACGAAGATCGAGGAGGAGATCTTCTACCCGGCTTTCCGCGAGGCGGGCGAGAAGAGCGACGACGAGAAGATGTTCTTCGAGGCGATGGAAGAGCACCGCGCCGCCGGCGACCTCGTGCTGCCCGACCTGCTGGCCACCGAGGTGGAGACCGACCAGTTCGGCGGTCGCGCCAAGGTGCTCAAGGAACTGGTCGAGCACCACGCCGACGAGGAGGAGAAGGAGATGTTCCCGCGCGCCCGCGAGCTGCTGGGCCTGGACGCCTTGCGCGAGCTCGGCGAGCGCATGCAGGCGCGAAAGGAAGAACTGATGGCCGATCCCTCGCTGCTCGAACAGGACGAGGCCGAAGGCCCGGGCCTGCTGGGCAGCGTGGTCTCGGCGATGTCCACCGAGGCCGAGGACGAGCCCGGCCTGGCGCCGGACGGCCTGCCGCCCGGCGCGCCGCGCGGCAACCGCGGTCGCGGCCAGGCCGGCAACGCTGGCAGGGACGCGCGCTAGGCGTCCACCGCTTCCGGCCCGGGCTACGCCCGGGCCGGACCACTGCGTGCGCGTGCGCGGGGCGCGCGAGCACAACCTCAAGGACGTCGACCTCGACATCCCGCGCGATGCGCTGGTGGTGTTCACCGGCATCTCCGGTTCCGGCAAGTCCTCGCTGGCCTTCGGCACGATCTACGCGGAGGCGCAGCGCCGCTACTTCGAATCCGTCGCACCCTATGCACGCCGCCTGATCGACCAGGTCGGCGTGCCCGACGTGGATGCCATCGACGGCCTGCCGCCGGCCGTTGCCCTGCAACAGCATCGCGGGGCCGGCGGCGCACGCTCGAGCGTGGGCAGCGTGACCACGCTGTCGAGCCTGCTGCGCATGCTGTACTCGCGCGCCGGCCGGTACCCGCGCGGCGCGCCGATGCTGTACGCCGAGGATTTCTCGCCCAACACGCCGCAGGGCGCCTGCCCGCGCTGCCACGGGCTCGGCGTGGTGCACGAGGTGACCGAGCAGGCGATGGTGCCCGATCCCACGCGGAGCATCCGCGAGCGCGCCATCGCCGCCTGGCCGCCGGCCTGGCAGGGCCAGAACCTGCGCGACATCCTGGTCACGCTCGGCCACGACGTCGACGTGCCCTGGAAGTCGCTGCCGAAGAAGACCCGCGACTGGATCCTCTACACCGACGAGCAGCCGACGGTGCCGGTGTACGCGGGCTTCACCCCGGCGGAAACGCGCACCGCCCTGCGCCGCAAGACCGAGCCCAGCTACATGGGCACCTTCATGGGCGCGCGCCATTACGTGCTGCACACCTACGCGCACAGCCAGAGCGAGCGCATGCGCCGGCGGGTGTCGCGCTTCCTGTCCACCGCCGACTGCCCGGACTGTCGAGGTAGCGGACTCAAGCCCGCGGCGATGGCGGTGCGCTTCGCCGGCCTGGACATCGGCGCGATGGGGCGCCTGTCGCTGGCGGCCCTGCGCGGGCGCCTCGCCCCGGCCGCGCACGGGACGCTGGACGACGCCCATGCCGGCGAAGAGCAACGCGAAGCCGCGCGACGCATGGCGGGCGAACTGGTCGAGCGCATCGGCGGGCTGGAAGCGCTGGGCCTGGGCTACCTTTCGCTCGACCGCCGCACGCCGACGCTGTCGCCGGGCGAGTTGCAGCGACTGCGCCTGGCCACGCAGCTGCGCTCGCAGTTGTTCGGCGTGGTGTACGTACTCGACGAGCCGACCGCGGGCCTGCATCCCGCCGACGGCGAGGCGCTGCTCGACGCCCTGGCGGGATTGCGCGATGCCGGCAACTCGGTGTTCGTGGTCGAGCACGACCTGGCGACGATGCGCCGCGCCGACTGGCTGGTGGACGTCGGGCCGGGCGCGGGCGAGGGCGGCGGGCGCGTGCTGTACGGCGGTCCGCCGTCGGGCCTGGCCGACGTCGCGGCTTCGGAAACCGCGCGCTACCTGTTCGGTGATCGCGCCGGCCCGCCGCCGGCGCGCGCGCGCCGCGCACCCACGCGCTGGCTGCGCCTGCGCGACCTGCGCCTGCACAACCTGCGCGGGCTCGACGCCGACCTGCCGCTCGGCGTGCTGTGCGCGGTGACCGGCGTGTCCGGCTCGGGCAAGTCCAGCCTCGTGAGCCAGGCGCTGGTGGAGTTGCTGTGCGAGCACCTCGGCCGCGAACAGGCCGAGGAGGAGGACGAGGCGCCGATGTCGCTCGCCGAGCCGCGCCTGCAGGTCCGCGCTTCCGGCCGCGTCGCCGACGGCCTCGACGTGGTCACGCGCCTGGTGCGCGTGGACCAGAAGCCGATCGGCCGCACCCCGCGCTCGAACCTGGCGACCTACACCGGCCTGTTCGATCCGGTGCGCGCCTTGTTCGCCGCCACGCCGGCGGCGCGCAAGCGCAAGTTCGACGCCGGCCGCTTTTCCTTCAACGTCGCCAAGGGCCGCTGCCCGCGCTGCGAGGGCGAGGGCTTCGTGATGGTGGAGCTGCTGTTCCTGCCGAGCGTGTTCGCGCCTTGCCCGGTCTGCCATGGCGCGCGCTACAACCCACAGACGCTGGCGGTGACGTGGAACGGGAAGAACATCGCCGAGGTGCTCGCGCTGTCGGTGGACGTGGCGCGCGCGTTCTTTGCCGACCAGCCCGCGATCCGGCGTCCGCTGGATTTCCTGCACGCCATCGGCCTGGGCTACCTGCGGCTCGGGCAGCCCGCGACGGAGCTGTCGGGCGGCGAGGCGCAGCGCATCAAGCTCGCCAGCGAACTGCAGCGCACTGCACGCGGGCACACGCTCTACCTGCTCGACGAGCCCGGCACCGGGCTGCACCCGGCCGACATGGATCGCCTGCTGACGCAGTTGCTGGCGCTGGTGGATGCCGGGCACTCGGTGCTGCTGGTCGAACACGACCCGCGGGTGGTCGCGCAATGCGACTGGGTGATCGACCTCGGGCCGGGCGCGGGCGACGAGGGCGGGCGGATCGTGGCGGCGGGCACGCCCGACGCCGTCGCCGCTGCTCGCGGCAGTCGGACGGGCGTGTATTTGAAGGACTATTTGCGATGACTTCGACGCCGGCGCCGGCGGGGGTGGCCGGAGGGTCAGTGCAGGACAACGGCGGGCCGCGTCCGCTTCCGATCCACTAGAACAGCGAACCTTGGCGGGTCGGTGCCCGGAACAGCGTCTCGTCGTAGGGCGGCAGGTCGCCGTAACCCAGGCGCTTGTGCGCCTTCACGAAACGTTGCTTGAGCAGGTCGGCGAACGGGCCCTGGCCGCGCATGCGTGCGCCGAAGCGGCTGTCGTAGTCCTTGCCGCCGCGCATCTGGTTGATGAGGCTCATCACGTGGTCGGCGCGCTCGGGGTAGTGCAGTTTCAGCCACTCGCGCCACAGGGTGGTCAGCTCGTGCGGCAGGCGCAGCAGCACGTAGCCGGCCGACGCCGCGCCGGCCTCGCGCGCGGCCTCCAGGATGGCCTCGAGTTCATGGTCGGTGATCATCGGGATCACCGGCGCCACCAGCACGCCCACCGGCACGCCGGCCCCGTGCAGCGCGGCGATGGTCTTGACGCGGGTATGGGGCGCGGCCGCGCGCGGCTCCATCCGCGACGACAGGCGGTTGTCCAGCGTGGTGACCGACAGGTGCACCTGCGCCAACCCCTGCTTGGCCATCGGTGCCAGCAGGTCGAGGTCACGCAGGATCAGCGCGCTCTTGGTGACGATGTGCACCGGGTGGCGTGCCTCGGCGAGCACCTCGAGCAGGCCGCGCGTGAGTTCGTAACGCTTCTCGACCGGCTGGTAGCCGTCGGTATTGATGCCCAGTGCGATCGGCGAGGGCCGGTGGCCCGGTTTCGCCAGTTCCTCCCGCAGGCGCTCGACCGCGTTGGTCTTGGCGTACAGCCTGGTTTCGAAGTCCAGCCCGGGCGACAGGTCGAGGTAGGCGTGGCTCGGCCGTGCGAAGCAGTAGACGCAGCCGTGCTCGCAGCCCCGGTAGGGGTTGACCGACTGGTCGAAGCCGACGTCGGGCGACTGGTTGTGGCTGACGATGCTGCGCGCGCGCTCTTCGGTGACGGTGGTCGCCAGCGGCGGCAGTGGCGCGTCCTCGTCGTCGGCGTAGACCGAACCCCAGCCGTCGTCGCTGCCCACGCGCACCTGTTTCTCGAAGCGCCCGGCCGGGCGCGAAGCCGCGCCCCGGCCCTTGATCGGCGCCTGCGCCCGACGGGCGTCGTCGCCTGTGTCGAAGTCGTCCAGCCGGTTGTCGTCGAAGGGGTCGTCCTGGGCCATCGGCACAGGGTAGCCACTCGCGTCTCGGCAAGTGCGAACGCAGCGTTAGCCGCCCGGCTTATTTCTCGTTGATGCCGGGCTTGCCGGGGCCGATCAGCATCACCGCGATCGCGCCGAACAGCATCAGCCCCTGCAGCTCCAGCGCCCAGCCGCCCGATTGCGGGTTGAGGGCGAACAGTTCGGCGCGATGCACCAGCGCGATCGCGAACAGCATGTTCACCGCCACCAGCGCCGCGCCCAGTCGGGCGTAGAAACCCGCGATCAGCATCAGCGGCCCGATCACCTCGCCGGCATAGGCGCCGTACGCGACCCAGGCCGGCAGCCCGTGGCCCGTCACCAGGCCCTCGATGAAGCCCACCCCGCCCTTGAGCTTGGCGATGCCGTGCAGCAGCACGATCACGCCGAGCGCCACGCGCAACACGAACTTGCCGGTCTTGTCGCTGTTCACTGCCCCGCCTCCCGCTGTGGATGGGACGAGCATAGCGGGAAATTTGTTCACTCACGATACTGAATGCGCGGCGTAGGCTTGCGCCGTTGCACCCGCACGACGGCAGTCCCCGAACCCTGCGTCCCGATACCCGACATGGAGGTTGTATGAGCACGAATGGCAATGGCAATGGCATCACCGGCGCTCTGTCGAGCGCGGTGGAGACGGTGACCCAGGCAACGTCCACCGTCGTGGACGACGTGAGCCGGGCTGCCCGCAACGCCGGCGAGGCGGTGGCCGAAGCCACGGCCCCGGTGCGCAAGCGGGTAGCGAAGGTGGCGAAGAAGGCAAGCGAGTCGGTCGGCGAAATGGTGACCGGTGCGCGCCGCCGGGTCGCCGCGGCCGAGCGCCGCACCTCCGGCGGGTCGGCGCGCAAGTCCCCGTCTTCCTCCTCGCGTGGCACCGCGCGCAAGGCCTCGGGTGGCACCGCGCGCAAATCCTCGGGCGCTGCGTCCTCCGGCACGGCACGCAAGGCCTCGTCGGGCACCGCGCGCAAGTCCTCCGCCGGTACGGCGCGCAAGTCTTCCGCGGGGACGGCGCGCAAGACGGGCGCCTCGCGTTCGACCGGCGCGGCGCGCAAGGGCTCGACGCGTTCGGCGACCGGCACTGCGCGCGCTGCGGGCCGCGCGGTAGGTCGTACCGTCGGCACCGCCCGCAAGGCGGCCAGCGGCGCGGCCCGCAAGGCCACCACCGCCACGCGCAAGGCCGGCTCCGCCACCCGCAAGGCCGTCGGCACCGCGCGCAAGGCGGTCGGCGCGGGGATGGACAGCGCCCGCCGTTCGGCGGCGGCGACGGGGCGCAAGTCCACCGGTGGGGCACGCAAGTCGGCTGGCACCGCGCGCAAGTCCGCCGGTTCGGCGCGCAAGTCCGCCAGCACGGCGCGCAAGTCGGCCGGCTCAGCACGTAAGTCCACCGGGTCGGCGCGCAAGTCGACCGGCGGCGCCCGCAAGTCCGCGGGCAGCGCGCGCAAGGGCACGTCCCGGCGTTGAGGGCTTGATGCCCGGATGACAGCGGGCCGTTCGCGGCCCGCTTGCCGGCTCACCGCGGCGTACGCACGGCGCTTAGAGGTTGCTACCCGGCTCCCAGCCGCGCCGGGGCCGGCGGTCCTGCCCGCTGCGGCGGTCCGCCGAGAAGCGCAATTCCTGGCGCCGGTCGGGCAGCAGGCGCCGTTCCCTGCCGCTGCGCAGGTCGATCTGGAAGCGTGCCCGGCCGCTGGCCAGTTCGGGCTTGGTCGCCTCGCCGTCGGGCTCCAGGGCCAACAGGTCGAAGCTCAGATGGGGCAGGTCGGCGGCAGCCATGCGGTCACCTCGCGGTGTTTTCCTACCCCGGTTGAACGCCACGGCTGCTTGCGGCCGGCCACGGGACCGGCATTGCCCGCCCCGATGTAATTCCTCCCCGAACG
>CBININ010000021.1:0-15556 GCA_966250755.1 uncultured Gammaproteobacteria bacterium
GGCGTCGCAGAGGGCCGCGCAGGCGTTCCAGAACTCGGGCGTACGGATCTGGTAGGCCGCGTCCTCCACCAACCCGGTGACCCGGCCCTGCTTGATCTCGTAGACCAGCTGGGCGCCGAACTGGGCGTTGTAACGCTGCTGGTCGATCGAGTACGAGCCGCGGCCGAGGAACCACAGCCCGTCCTCGACGTCGCCGATCATGTCGGCCACGGTCAGCGGCGCGGGGCCGGGCTGCAGCGAGACATTGGGCATGCGCTGGAACTGCACGCTGGACCAGGAGTCGGCATACGAACAGCCATGCGACTGGTTCGAGCCGAGGATATGCGCCTGGTCGCGGGTGGCCTGGTAATCCACCAGCACGCCGTCGCGCACCAGGTCCCAGCGGCGCGTCTGCACGCCTTCGTCATCGAAGCCGACCGCGCCGAGGCTGCGTGGCTCGGTCTTGTCGGCGACGAAGTTCACGCGCTCGTTGCCGTAATGGAAGCCGGCCGCACGCTTGTCGAGGGTGGCGAAGCTGGTGCCGGCGAAGTTGGCCTCGTAGCCGAGCACGCGATCGAGCTCGAGCGGATGGCCCACGCTCTCGTGGATGGTGAGGAACAGGTGGGTGGGATCGAGCACAAGGTCGTACTTGCCCGGCTTGACCGAGGGCGCGGCGAGCTTCTCGCGCGCCTGCCTGGCCGCGGCGATGGCGTCCGCGCGCATGTCGTACGAATCGCGATACGCCACCACGCCACCCGGCAGTTCGACGCGACCCGCCGGGTCCGCATCGAGGAATTCGTAGCCCATGCCCATCGGCGAGGACAGGCCGTTGCGGGTCTTGAAGCGCCCGCTCGCCTGGTCCGTGGCCGTCACCGTGAAGGGCGCCCAGATCCGGTGGATGTCCTGGTCGAGGTAACTGCCGTCGCTGGAGGCGAAGTACTTCTGCTCGTTGACGGCATGCAGCTGCGAACTGACGAAGCTGGCCCCGGCCTGCAGGGCGGCGGCGTTGACCGACAGCAGCAGCGCGACCTTGTCCTTCACCGGCACGGCCATGGCGTCCTTGCGGATCGGCGTGCGCCACTCGCGCTCACCCAGCGAGGGCGTGGGCGCCAGCTGCACCGGTTCGGTCTGCCAGCGGGCATTGGCCAGGGCCACCGCCACCGCGCGGCGCGCCGCCTTGGCGACGCCGTCCACGGACAGGTCCGAACTCGCGGCGAAGCCCCAGGTCCCCTTCGCGATCACCCGCACGCCCACGCCCAGCGACTCGGTGTTGCTGATGTCCTCGACCTTGTCCTCGCGCGTGCGCAGCGTCTGCCGCAGGTAGCGGCCGATGCGCACGTCGCAGTAGCTGGCGCCGGCGTCACGCGCGGCGGTCAGCGCGGTGTCGGCGAGCGACTTCTTCAGGCCGCGGTCGAGCCGGCTGACGAGATCCTCGGCCGCGATCGCGCGACCGAACGGCGGCAGCGCGAGGCCCGCCAGGGCCAGGCCGCCGAACTGCATGAACTGGCGTCGTTGCATCGTCGCGTCCGCACGGGCGTCGGGCGATTGTGCGGTATCGGCGGCGCGGCGGTCCACGGCCGCGACGCCTGCGCCTGGACTGGCGGCGGCGCTAGGGCGTCCCGCCCGGGCACTGCAAGTGTCGCTCCTCGCCTTCGCCCTCCGCCCTGCAGCCGATCGGAAAGCCGCGTGCTTCCCACAGCGGCACGAAGCCCAGGCGGTCCGCCAGTCGGTAGAAGCGGGAATCCTCGCGCAGCCCGCGGGTCGAGGGCAGCCATGCGGAGCGCAGCCACCAGAACCGAATCCGGTCATCGGGGCGCTTGGCCATCTCGCGCTCGGCGCGATCGAGCAGCGGGGCGAAGTCGCCGGAGGCGATGAAGAACTCGTCGCTGAGTTGCGGAAGCAGCGGCGAGCGGCTGATCTTCGAGGGATGCAGCAGCAGGTCGCGGAGCGCGGCATCCCGGTCAGCCTCCTCGGGAGACCGGGCCGGGGAGCCGATGGAGTCGCCCAGCGCGGCCGCACGTGCGCGCTCACCCCGCACCGCCATGTCGAAGACCACGATGTTCAGAGCCGGGCTCCAGCCCTGGCGCAGCGCGTCGCGCGCCAGCGCCTCGGCCTCCGCGTAACGCCCCGCGGACAGCCGGACCAGCGCCAGGTAGCCATTGTTCACGCCGGACAGGGGATCCCTGCGTTTGGCCTGCTCGAAGGCCCGGGTCGCTTCGTCGACATAACCTGCCTGCAACAGCAGCGTGCCGCGCCACAGCACGGGCGTCGAATCCGTGGCGGCCGCCGCGGCCTGGTCGTACAACGCGAGTGCGCCCCGCACGTCGCCCCGGTCCTGCCGCTCGCCGGCCTGCAAGGCCAGCACCATCGGATGCCGCGGCGCCAGCACGGCCGCCCGCGCCAGCGCGACCCGCGTGGACGCCTTCGCCTGGGCGAGGTCGACGTCGAGCTCGTATCCCGGCAAGACCTGCCAGGCGGCGGCCAGGAACATCCAGGCGTCCGCGAAGCGCGGGTCGCGCTTCACCGCGTCGGACAGGTCGGCGATGGCCGCGCGCAGATCCTCGCGCTGGTTGAAGCGCGTACGGCCGCGCAGGAAGGCCTGGTAGGCCTCCAGGTCGGACGTGGTGGCCACCACCTGCACCGCCTGCGTGCCGAGCGAGGCCTCCAGCTTGCGGGTGATCGCCTGGGCGATCTCCTGCTGCACACTGAAGATGTCGTCGAGGTCGCGGTCGTAGGTCTCCGACCACAGGTGCACGTCGGCCTGCGCGTCGATCAGCTGCGCGGTGATGCGCACCCGTTGGCCCTGCTTGCGCACCGAGCCTTCCAGCACGTGGCGCACGCCCAGCGCGCGGGCGATCTGCGGGATCGGCACGTCCTTGCCCTTGAAGGAGAAGGCCGAGGTGCGCGACGCCACCTCCAGGCCCTTCACGCCCGCCAGCACGTTGAGCAGTTCCTCGGAGATGCCGTCGGCGAAGAAGCCGTTCTCCGGGTCGGTGCTCATGTTGACGAAGGGCAGCACGGCCAGTGACTGCCCGATGGGCGCTTGCGCGGGCGACGCCGGCTTCGCGCCGACCTCGCCGGCGGGCACGGCGTGGTTGCGCACGGTCGGCTGGCCGCGGTAGTACCAGGCCACGGCCAGCGCCGCGAGCACGATGCCGACGGCGATGACGCGCTTGTCGCCGCCCGGTGCGGCATCGCGCTTGAGCCCCTCCGGCGTGCGCTCGAACATCCAGGCCATCACCAGCGTGATCGGAAAGCCCAGCAACAGCACGAGGATGAACACCCGCAGCGCCCAGGCCGGCGCGTCGAAGGCCGGGAAGCCGATGCTCGCCGCCTGCACCGCCAGCCAGGCCACCAGCAGGTAGGCGGCGCCGACCTTGGCGACGTTGCGGCGCTTGAGTTCGGTCAGCAGGCTCATGGCGGATCCTTGCGCAGCTCGACGTCGATCGCCGCGATGGTGTCGCGATACTGCTGCAGCAACCTGCGGTCCTGCCCCGCCAGCACCAGGGCCGCCTGGCGCAGATGCGACACGTAGTTGATGAACATCGGGTCACGGCACAGGGCCGGGAAATCGAACAGCACTTCTTCCGCGCTACGCGGTCCGCCCGAGCCCGCGCGCTGCGTCACCAGGAAGGTGGTGCGGGCGTCGATGTAGCCGATCGCGGTACTGCGGCGGGCGGCGATGAACTCGAGCACTTCCTTCACGCGGTCGTTCTCCTGCACCGCGCCGGACAGCGCCTTGCGCAGGCGCACGCTGCGCAGGATGCCCAGCCGCCCGGTGGAACGCAGCTCGTCGATCGTGCCGCGCGTCATCATCGGCGGCTGGATCCGGCCGAGCACGTAGAGGGCGCTGGCGACGTCGGCACGCTGGGCCTCGCCTTCCAGGCGACAGGCGCGCAGGGCATCCATGACCAGGGTCGCCTTGCCCGCCTGGGCTTCCATGTCCTCGGCGGCCCCCTGGGCCGTGTCGGCGGACTGCACGAAATCCTCGCGCAGGCGTTCCAGGTATTGCCGCTCCAGCGCGCGGTCGCGGCGGGCCTCGTTCCAGTTCGCGGCCTGCAGGCCGATGAACACGCCCAGCACCACGATCGCCAGCTCGATCGCCACGCCGGTCCAGTGGTGCTGGCGCAGGTCGGCGGCGAGGCGGCGCAGCAGGCTCATCGCGACGCGGGCCCGCCGAGGTTGACGGAGATCTGGTCGTAGTCGCGCCAGTTGCCCAACGGGAGGCGGTTGGACGTGCACCAGTGGGCGGTGCCGGAGTAGTCGGCGCCGGACGGATGCTCGCCATCGAGGTTGAGGAAACGTTCCACCACCGCATCCGGCGGCGCCAGCCCGGCGTCGGCGATCAGGCGCATGCGCTGGCGGGCGTTGAGCGTCTCGAAGGTATAGATCGAGCGCAGGTCGTTGATCCGCGAGAGAAGGTCGGCGCGCACGACGGGATCCAGGACGATCGGGTCGCGCATCACCAGCAACTGGCCGCTGAGCCGGCGCGACTCGACCTCGTAGTCGCGCGACAGCGCCATGCCGTCGCTGATGCGCCCGTAGAGGATCTGGCGCGCGGGCGGGAAATGGTTGGCGGTGCCGTCGGCCAGCAGCGCCTCCCAGGCCGGGAAGCGATAGGGGCGGTTCGGCATGCGCACGACGTACTGTAGATTGAGGTTGGAGATGACCGGCGCGGGCGCCAGGGTGTCGCCGCTCTCCAGCACCCGGCGTCCCAGCGCCACCAGCTGCGCGTCCACGCAGGGCTGGCTGTGGGATTTCTCCGCCGCCCACAAAAAGGCCCAGTCGACATCGCCGCGCAGGCGCAGCTCGGCATCCGCGACCTTGCGCTGCCAGTTCCACTCCTCCACCGCCTCGTTGGCGCCCAGCGCGATCACCACGCCCAGCACGACGATGAGGATCTCGCTCCAGAACGCCGGCCAGCCCATCGACGGCGAGAAGCGCTGCCAGCGGGAGCGGCGCGACGCCGTTTCGGCGGGTCCGGGCTCGGCGCTCATGGCTCGGGCAGCCGGGCGATGACGGCCCGGGCCTTCTCCTGCTGGAGCCGGGCGATCAGCAGCTGGTTGAAGTTGGCGCTGGCGAACATGGTCAAGGCGGTCTTCACGCCCGGATCGGCGGCGAAACCCGGCAGGTCGATGTCACTCCAGTCCGTGCCGCCGTTGCGGAACACCTCGTTGGGATCGACCGTGGCGCGGTCGATGCTGCGGTCGAACTCGACGTGGGAGATGATCGAACCGCGGTGCAGGTCCACCCGCCGGACCAGTGCATCGTAGGCATTCATGGTGAAGCCGGTCTGGGTGTCGTAGTCCAGCAGCGCATCGCGCAGGCGCGTGTCGCGGACCAGGCCCAGCTTGCCGGCGGACAGCAGTTCGACGTAGCTGGCGGCGCGCGGCGCGGGGATCCGACCGCCCACCGACCGACTGAGGTCGTCCAGCATCTGCGCCTTCGACCGTGGCCAGTGGCCGGTCTTCCCGAAGGCGTCGAGGTCGGCCAGCAGCCGCGCCGGCGCGGCCGTGTTCGCCTGCCAGCTCGTCACGTTGGCGACCAGGCGCGCGTCGATGGCGGCGAAGTCGCGCTGCAGCCGCGCCAGGTAATCGGCCTCCAGCGCGCGTTCCTGTCGCTGGCCGTTCCAGTTCGCCACCTGGATGCCGAGGAACACGCCGGCCACCAGCAGCACGAACTCGATGGCGATCGCGGTCCAGTTCTGTTCGCGCAGCGATTGGGTGAGGCGGCGCAGGATCATCGACGCTCCTCCTCCGGCGTGAGTTGTCCCGGCGCCAGCGCCGCCATGCCCTGGATGACCTCGCGGCTCATCAGCTGGACCCCGACGACGGTGCCGACGTTCATGATGCGCAGTCGCAGCAAGGTCGGCAGCTCCGGCGCGGCGCGCAGGGCCGCGGCGGCCGCGTCGATGTCCGCGGCCGGCAGGCCGGTCTTGCACGGGTAGCCGATCGGGTGCTCGATGCTCGTGTAGTCCAGCACCATGGCCTCGCGGTGCACTGGCTGCTGACCGCGATCTGCACGGGCACCGGCAGCAGCGCGCGGAAGGCGCGCCGGTACTCCGAGGCCTGGCCCTCGTTCTTGGCGTTTAGGTACAGGCTGCTGCCGTAGATCTCGGCCGCCATCCGCCGCAGCTTGCGGTCGCGCAACAGCCCGATGTTGCCGGTGGAGGTGAGCTCGTCGTAGGTGGCGCGGTACTGGATGAATTCGGAGTACTGGGTGGCGCGGTAGGCGGCGATCAGCAGGGCTTCGTTGGACAGGGGCTTGTCGCCCTCCAGGTCGCGCAAGGTAGCGATGGCGTTGTCGATCACGTCCTGGTAGTACAGGTTCAGTGCCTTGAAGCGCCACACCTCCACCCGCAGGTCCTCGCGAAGTCGCTCGGTGAACACTTGCGCCTTGCGTTCGGTCTCGCGCTCGGTGTTCCAGTTCGACACCTGGATGCCGAGGAACACGCCCACCACCAGCAGCACGAACTCGATGACGATCGCCGTCCAGTTCTGCTGGCGCAGGTTCTCGGCGAGGCGGCGCAGGATCATGGCCTGGCCTCCGCGACGGGCGCGCGCGGCGGAAACGCGATGGCGGGCTTCGGCGGCCAGGCCAGGCCCGATTCGGCGAGCCGCGCCTTGAAGTTCGGCGTCGCCTCCAGGTCGAAGGGCGCGCCGCAGAAGCAGTTCGTGCTCATCACCGCGAGCAGGAAGGGGCCGGCGGGGCGTGCGTCCATGGCCGTGGCCAGGCGGTTGGCCTCGGCGCGGTTGCCCGCGTTCGCGGCCTCGACGGCATCCACCACCAGCCACTGGTTGAACTTGCCCTGTGCACGCCGCAGGCCCTGCAGCGCCTGGTGGATGGCGACCGGCGATTCGCCACGCGCCCGGCCGACCACGATGCGGGCGAGCGCGTAGGCGTCGGTGCGTCCACCGGCGCTGGCGGCCTCGAGTTCGCGGCCCGCTTCGTCCGC
This sequence comes from uncultured Gammaproteobacteria bacterium, assembly GCA_966250755.1. Taxonomy (GTDB): domain Bacteria; phylum Pseudomonadota; class Gammaproteobacteria; order Xanthomonadales; family Xanthomonadaceae; genus Arenimonas. The sequence goes on from CBININ010000021.1 coordinate 6,935, forward strand.
GCGCCCGACCATCGCCAGCGCGATGGCCTTGGAGTAGCGGATGGCGGGCCTGGGATTGGGGCCGTATTGCGGCAGGCGGTCGAGCACGCGCTGGCCCTTGCCATTGGCGAAGGCCACCGTGGTGCGGGTGTTGCGGGTGATCGAGTTCAGCGGATCGCAGGCGATGGCGCGGGTGCCGAGTTGGTCCAGGCCCTCGGCATAGCCGAAGGCACTGGCGAACACCGGCATCCAGTTCGAGCCCCAGCAGCCGGGCGCCGCGAGCGCCGCCTCGATGTCCTGGCGCAGGCCGCGCCAGTCGTCGCTGAGCATCTTGCGCTCGACCACGGTCAGCAGGCGCTGCTGTTCGTCGCGGGCGTTGGCGCTTGCCAGGTCCAGGGTCTGCAGCGCCGCGGACTGCGCTTCGCGCCACTTCGTCTCGCCCAGGGTGTCGCGCTGCAGGGCGTGCTCGTAGAGGTCCACCTTGGCGAAGTGCGCCTCGAAGAAGTCCGGCTCCAGCGCGGTGGCGCGATCGAATTCCGCATTCGCGGCCCGCAGGCCCTCGAGCAGGTCGACGCCCGGCCTCCCATGCGCGTCCTCGTACAGCTTCCAGCCCTTCTGGTAGGCGATGAAGGCATCCACGTCGGCGACGCCGGCCTTGCGCATGCGCGCGCGCTGGGTGTCGTCGAGCAGCACGTCGAGCGCCCCCGCCACCTGTTCGGCGATGTCCAGCTGCACCGCCAGCGTGTCCTTGACCGTGCGGTCGTAGGTCTGCGACCACAGGTGGAAGCCATCACGCGCGCGGATCAGCTGGGCGGTGATGCGCGCCCGCTCGCCCTCGCGTCGCACACTGCCCTCCAGGATGACCGCCACGCCGAGTTTCTCGCCGATGTCGCGCAGGTCCTGGTTCCTGCCCTTGAACTGGAAGGACGAGGTGCGCGCCACCACCTGCATGCCCTCGATGCGTGCCAGCGAGTTGAGGATTTCCTCACTCAGGCCATCCGAGAAGAACTCGTTCTCCGGGTCGGTGGACATGTTGACGAAGGGCAGCACGGCGATGGACTTGGCGGCCGCGGCAGGCGCGGTTGCAGCCGCCGCCGGCTTCGCGGCGGCGGGTACTCGCGATACAGGCGCCGTCGGCGCGAACTTCCACAACATCCCGCCGCCAATCGCCAGCAGCAAGGTGAGCAACAAGAGTTCGGTGCCCGAGACCCGCTGCGCGCCGCGCTCGCCGTGGTACCAGGCCAGCAGCAGCACCACGAAGACGCCGACGGCCGCCGCGATCGTTAAGCCGCGCATCAGGCCGGCCGGCCAGCCGAACTGCGCGCCCACCATGTCCGCCACCTGCAGCAGCACCCAGGCGCCGGCGAGGTAGGCCAGCAGCCATTGCACCATCTTGCGCTGCCGCAGTTCGGCGAGCAGGCTCACGGCGCCTCCTTGCCGATGTCCGCCAGTCCCCTGGTCAGGTTGCCGTTGTTACGGCCCAGGTCGCTGAGCTGGGTCTCGACGTCAGCCAGGCGTCGGCGCAGCAGCCGCAGCGCCTGCGGATCGCTGCGCAAGGCGGCGGCGGCCGCATCCACCGCCGCCGCCTCCAGGTCCGGCTTGCAGGGATAGTCGAGCACGCGGGCGGGATCGCCCGGCGTGAAGCGATCGCCGCAGCCCCGGGCCAGGGCACGCTGCACCCCGGTCGGGATGATCTCCCGGAACAGCGCGCGGTACGCCGATTCATCGCCCTGCAAGCGCAGGTTGTCCGTCTGGACGTTGCCGTAGGCGCTGATCGCCAGCAGCACCAGGCGGCGATCCTGCACCAGGCCGATGCTGCCGGTGGAGATCAACTCGTCGAAGGTGGCGCGACGGCTGGGGGATTGCAGGTACTGGGTGGCGCGATAGGCGTTGACCAGCAGCGCCTCGTTCGACGAGGGCCGGTTTCCGGCGAGCGCCTCGGCGGCGGCCTCGGCGGCGGTGCGGACGTTGCGGTAGTACGCCACGATCTGCTGGCGCCGCCGAACCTCCCCCTGCAGGTCGGCCAGCAGTCGCGCGGTGAACACGGCCGACTTCTGCCGGGTCTCGCGCTCGGCATTCCAGTTCGCCACCTGGATGCCCAGGAAGACGCCGAGCACGAGCAACACGAACTCGATGGCGATCGCGGTCCAGTTCTGTTGCTTCAGCGAGAGGGAAAGACTGCGCAGGATCATCGACTCGCCTCCGCCTGCGCGCGTGCCACCAGGTCCGCCAGGATCGGCTTGTAGTTCTCGATGCTCACCAGGGCCACTTCCTGGTTGGCGGTCCAGAACCGCAGTTCGGGCAACAGCCGCGGCTCGCGCAGGTAGCCGTCGAGCACCGCCTGCGCCTCGGCTTCCGAAAGCGGCGCCTCGCAATCGAGCAGGTATTGCTGGTCGCGGCTGGGCGTGCGCACGCAGCTCGCCCAGATGTGGTCAGTAACCACCTGCGGGGTCAGCCCGCGCACGATCCTGCGGTACTCCGGCTGCACGGCGTACAGGTAGGCGGCAGAAACGGTGCCGGTGTAGTACCGCGACATGGCCTCGCGCAGGGCCTGGTCGCGCAGCAGGCCGAGCTCGCCGCTGCTGCGCATCTCCTGGTAGGTCGCGTCCGCGGCGTACCACTGCTGGACCTGGCTTGCCTGGTAGAAGGCCAGGACGGTCTTCCAGGCGGAGCCGTCCACGCGCTCCCCGGTCTCGGCATAGCGGATCGCCTGCTTGCCGTAGTCGCGGACCTTGCGCCAATAGGCCTCGCTGCGCTGGATGGTCGATTGGTCCATGCGGTAGTCGCGCTGGAGGCGGGCCAGGTAGGCCTGCGCCCGGGCATCCTCGACCCCGCGCTCGTTCCAGTTCGCCACCTGGATGCCGAGGAACACGCCGACCACCAGCAGCACGAACTCGATGGCGATCGCGGTCCAGTTCTGTTCGCGCAGGTTCTGGGCCAGGCGCCGCAGGATCATGCCGGCCTCCGCGGAACTGCGGGCAGCCGGATGCCGACGGCACTGGCCACCGATTCCCGCGTTCCGGGCGACTGCGCCGAGCGGCTTCCGAGCATGTTTTCCCCCGGGGCGGCCTCCCCAGGCACGCCCCGGCCTACCTTAATCGAAAACCTGAACGGCCGGGTGTAGGGCCCCGACCGCCGAGCAGGTCCGCCGTGGCGCTTGCGCGACCGGTGTCGTCCTGCCGCGGCGGCTACGCCGGCCCGCGGCATCCGTGGTACACAGGCCCACGCCGACCAAGGATCGCCCCCTGAAACTCTCCACCTTCATCACCACCCGGCTGGAGGACATCCTGGTCGAGTGGGAAAGCTTCGCGCGCACCCAGCAGCCCGAGGGCGCGGACATGTCCTCGCTGGCCCTGCGCGACCATGCCAAGCAGATCCTGCAGGCGATCGCCCTCGACATGGACACCGCCCAGACGCCGGGCGAGCAGAAGCGCAAGTCGCAGGGGCTGGCCGACGAACCGGAATCGGCGGACAGCGCGGCGTCCACCCACGGCACCCTGCGCCAGCTCAGCGGCTTCTCGCTGGTGCAGCTCAACGCCGAGTTCCGCGCCCTGCGGGCGACGGTGCTGCGACTGTGGCTGCCGACGGTGCGGGAGCTCGATGAGCACAGCACCCGCGACATGGTCCGCTTCAACGAGACCATCGACCAGGCGCTCGCTGAGTCCATCGTCACCTACAACGCGAAGGCCCTGCGCAGCCGCGACACCTTCCTGGCCATCCTTGGCCACGACTTGCGCAGCCCCCTGCAGACTCTGGCCATGGCCGCCGATGCGCTGCTGCGGCTACCGCTGGACGCGACGCACACCCGCGAGGTGGCCATGCATGTGCGTCGGAGCACCGCGCGCATGACCGCGATGGTCCACGACCTGCTCGACTACGCGCGCAGCCAGCTGGGGAACGAGATCCCGGTGCTGCCGCGCCCGGGCGACCTGGCCGACGTCTGCCGCTGGGCGATCGACGACGCCAGCCTGGCTTATCCCGACTGCCGCTTCGAACTGGCGCTCGATGGCGACCTCCACGGGCGCTTCGACGCCGCCCGCCTGCAACAGCTGCTCACCAACCTGCTCGGAAACGCGGTGCAATACCGTGGCAAGGGCGATCCGGTCCAGCTGAGCGCGCGCGGCCGCGGCGACGAACTGGTGCTGGAGGTCGCCAACACCGGCGCGGTCATCCCGCCCGATGCGCTCACGGCGATCTTCGATCCGCTGGTGCAGCTGGCGGTGCCGCCCGATCACGATGGCCGACCGCGCACGAGCCTGGGCCTGGGCCTGTTCATCGCCCGCGAGATCGCGGCCGGCCACGGCGGCCGCATCCATGCCCGCTCCAGCGCGGCCGAAGGTACCGTCTTCTGCGTCGAGCTTCCGCGCCTGGGCCCTGCGGACTAGCGTGCCGCCGTGGGCGGCCAGGCCGCCCTGTTTGTTGTCGTGCCGTGGGGTGGCTATGCCGCCCGGTAGTTGTCCTGCATGGGATAGCCGCGCGCATACCACGCGAACACCGCCGCCGCCGCGAAGGCGAAGGCCGCGAAGAAGAACATCAGGAAGGCGTTCTCGCTCAGGCCCGTGCTGGCGATGTGGCCGGTCACCGTGTCGTTGCGCACCGCGGCATTGGTCAGCAGCACCCACAGGCTGCCGAAGGTGCTGGTCAGGTACCAGAAGGCCATGATCACGCCCTTCATGCCCTGGGTGGCCTGGCTGTAGGCGAATTCCAGCGCGGTGGCCGACACCAGCACCTCGGCGAAGGTCAGCACGAGATACGGCCAGACCTGCAGGTCGAGCGTGGCGACCGCGCCGCTGTCGATGCGCAGCTGGATCAGCGCCGCCAGGATCCAGGCCAGGCCGGCGATGGCGATGCCCCAGCCCATGCGGCGCAGGGCGGTGGGCTCAAAGCCCGCGCGGCGCAGCATCGGGTAAAGCACGAGGTTGTTGAAGGGGATGATCAGCATGATCAGCAGCGGATTGAGGGCCTGCATCTGGCCGGCGTCCTTCACCAGGAAGCTCGGCCACCACCACGCGTCATGCGGGATGGTCATGGTCTTGCCCTGCAGCACCCAGGTCGACGCCTTTTGATCGAAGAGGCTCCAGAACGGCGTGACCAGGGCGAACACGATCAGGATGCGCAGCACCGCGCGCACCGAATCCACCGCCTCGTCCGGATGCGCGCCGCGGGCGCGCTCGAGCTGCAGCGAGGTGCCGATGCCGCCGAAGGCGATCAGCACGCCCAGGGCCAGGCAGGCGGTGATGACGAAGCCGAAGTCGGCCGGCCAGAACGCGGGCTTGAGCACCCAGCACAGCAGCATCGCCACCGCGATCGCCGCGCCCGCGGCCGCCACCACGAACCCGGGCCGGCCCTGCCCCGGCGCCTGCGTCGTCAGCGCCGTGCGCGCCACCTTGCCAAAGGAATGCGGATCCTGCCCGCGGGTCGGCGGCACCCGCACGTACTTGCGGCGGCCCAGCCAGAAGATCACCGTCGCGAGGAACATCAGGATGCCGGGGATGCCGAAGGCCACCGCCGGCCCGTAGCTGCGCAGGAACAGCGGCATCAGCAGCGAGGCGAAGAAGCTGCCGAAGTTGATGGTCCAGTAGAAGGCGTCGAAGACCACCTTGGCCAGGTGCTTGTTGTCGCGGGTGAACTGGTCGCCGACGAAACTCACGACCAAAGGCTTGATGCCGCCGGAGCCCAGCGCGATCAGGAACAGGCCGGTGTAGAAGCCGGTCTTGTCGGTGTCGAACAGCGCCAGGCAGGCATGGCCCGCGCAGTACACCAGCGAGAACCACAGCACCGTGTCGTACTTGCCGAAGAAGCGGTCCGCCAGCCAGCCGCCCAGCAACGGGAAGAAGTACACGCCGATCACGAAGCTGTGGAAGACGTCCTTGGCCGCGCCCTCGCGCATCTCGGCGGGCAGGTAGGCCAGGATCACGCTGCTGGCCAGGAACTGCACCAGGATGTTGCGCATGCCGTAGAAGCTGAAGCGCTCGCAGGCCTCGTTGCCGATGATGTAGGGGACCTGGGGCGGCAGGGTCGGGCGGCGCACGCCGGCGGGAGCAGTCTCGTACATGCGAATGCCTGTGGGAAAAATCCGACAATGCCAGCGCGGGCCCGCATCGTCCACCCCGGCGCACCCGGCACTTGGCCTACACTGTCAGGCAATCCACCCGGGACCCGCCGTGATCCTCCACGCGACTGCAAGACGTGCCCGGCTGCGCGTCGCCATGCTCCTGGCCGTGGCGGCCGCGTTTCCGGGCAGCCGCGTCGTCGCGCAAACCTTCGTGTCGGCGCCGGCGCGCAAGGACATGGTGTATGACGACGCCCGCCACCTGGTCTACATCAGCGCCGGCGACCGCGTGCTGCGCTACTCGCCGAAGTACGGCGAGTTCCGGTCGCCGCTGGTGTTCGGCGGCGACTTGCGCGGCATCGACATCTCGCCCGACGGCAAGACCCTGGTCGCGGCCGATGCGCGCTACCGCAAGACCCGGGCCTGGGTCTGGCTGGTGGACCTGGACAGCGGCCAGGCGCGGCAGTCGTTCTTCACGAACGAGGACTGGTACGACACGGGGACGTTCTCGGCCGTGTTCGGCGCCGACGGCAAGGTCTACACGACCTCGTCCTGCGATTGCTCGGGCTGGACACCGATGCGCCGGCTCGACCCGGCCAACAACAACTGGACCGTGCTGGCCAGCCTGCGTGACGACTCGGCCCTGTCCACCAGTGGCGACGGCAACACCATTGCCTTTGCGCAGGTCGACATCTCCGACGGCGCCTGGGGGCTCTACCGCATCCCGAGCGCCAGCTTCGTCTGGCGTTGGGGATACCAGGACGGCACCGGCCAGTTCAACTGGGAAATCGGCACCGACCGCACGGGCACGCGCTTCGTCCTGCCCACCCCCGCGGGCGCCTATGCCTACGACGCCAGCTACCAGCACCTGGCCACGCTCGGCAGCGCAACGTTCGCCAAGCCGGCCGGCGTGACCTTCCATCCGGTGGAGCCGGAGTTCTACCTGCCGATGACCTCCAGCGGGCAGCTGGTGGCTTACGACGCCAACACGCTGGCGCCCGTGCGCAGCTGGCCCCTGTTCACCCGCTATGGGCTGGAGTCCATCTTCACGATGAATCCGTTCGCGGACGGGCGCACCCGCATCTCCCGCGATGGCTCGCTGTTGATGGTCGGCGTGCCGGGCGGGGTGAGCCTGGTCCGGCAGTACGCTGCCTTGCAGGCCGCCGACCTCGGCGGCGAGGTCGCGGCCGGGGCGAGCATCGACGTGGCCCTGGCCGGCAGCATCGGCAATGGCGCGGTCCTGCAGTACTCGCTGGTCGGCGCCCCGGCCCAGGGCAACACGCAGCTGCTGGACGGCCACATCCTGCGCTACACCGCGGCGGCCAGCGGCAGCGACCGCATCGAACTGCGCTACCGCGCGATGTATGGACGGGCCTGGGCCGAGGCCACCGTGCGCTTGCACGTCACGCCGGCCTTGCCGGGCCCGCCACGGACGCTGAAGGCCGCCGCGCGCGGCCGGCCGTCCCGGGGCGCGCGGCTTCGTCCGGCGACGGCCCGCTAGCCGGCCCCGGAATCTCGTCGGTCGCTCAGGCGGTGGTGTGGACGTGCCGCTTGAAGGGCACCGCGTCGCCGATGGGCTCTGCATCCAGCTCGCGGGCATAACGATGGCCCGCATACACCGCGTGCGCGATCAGCCCGGGCGCCTCGGCATCGCCGATCGCGCGCACACCGCGCACGCCGGCATCGGCCCACTCGGCCTCGCGCGCGACCAGCGTGTGCAGCAGCGCGTCGTGCGGCAGCCGTGAAGTGATCATCACGATCGCCGCGGCCTCGATCTCGCTGGTGGCGCCCGACCAGACGTGCTCGAAGCGCGCGCCGTCCGGCGACCACGCGGTCAGCGCCTGCGCGACGACCTGGCGGATGCCGAGCGCGTGCAGGCGCCACTGGATGTGGCGGTAGTCGAGGGTGTTGACGCTCCAGGGCGCGACCAGGTCGTCGGTGCTGACCAGCACGACCTCGCGGCCCATCGCGTGCAGGGCCTCGGCGATCGCGCTGCCGAGGTAGAAGCCGTCGTCGTCGTAGACGATGACCGGGCCGGGATCGGCCTCGCGCGCGAAGCGGCCCGCCATCACGTCGTCGGGGGTGAACACGCCGTGGCCCTCGAGCCCCGGGATCGCCGCGTAGTGGCTGCGGCCGTAGCCGTCGCGGCGCCAGTACGCGCCGGTCGCCAGCACCACCTGCGGCGCGCCGATGTCGAGCACGTCCTGCGCCGACAGCGCATTGCCGCGGAACACTTCCACGTTCGGCAGCTTGGCGATCTGGCCGACCCGCCAGTCGCGCACCCGCGCCCATTCGGCCAGGCCCGGCAGTTTCGATTCGCGCGTCACCCGACCGCCCAGTTCCGCCGAGGCTTCGGCCAGCATCACCTCGTAGCCGCGCTGGCCGAGCGCGCGTGCCGCCTCCAGGCCCGCCGGGCCGGCGCCGACCACCAGCACACGCGTGTCGCTCGCGCGCGGCGCGATGACTTCCGGGTGCCAGCCCTTGCGCCACTCCTCGCCCATGGTCGGGTTCTGGGTGCAGCGGATCGGGGTGATGGTCATGTCGCCGGTGACGCAGATGTTGCAGCCGATGCACTCGCGGATGTCGTCGGC
>CBININ010000022.1:0-14977 GCA_966250755.1 uncultured Gammaproteobacteria bacterium
CGCGGGCCGGCCTTCGAGGCCTGCCGCTGGATCATCGACGAGGTGAAGGCGCGCGTGCCGATCTGGAAGAACGAGCGCTACGCCGACGGCGAAGGCGCGTGGTTGCATCCGCAGCCGCCGGCCTGAGCGTTCGAAGGGAAGGGTGGCAGGGGAAGGGTGGCAGCCCTTGCCGGCTGGCCTCGGCGCCCGAATCAGTCGATACCGTTGCTGCCTTCCGGCCCTGGCGGGGTTTTCAACCTATCGTCGCGAGGGGCCGACAAGAGCCACCATTGAACGTGGCGGAGAGAGAGGGATTCGAACCCTCGGTACGGTTTGAGGCCGTACACACACTTTCCAGGCGTGCTCCTTAAACCACTCGGACACCTCTCCGCAGTACCGCGTCTTGTTCCCGGGGGCGCTTCCATGGCCGCCTGCGGCGCCCACAAGCGCCTGAAACAAGAGGGAAATGGTAACCGAGGGCGGCGGTGCGGACAAGTTCGCGGCGCGCCGACCGCGCCGGCGCTTGGCCGCCGGAGCCCCGGGCGGCACAATGGCGGGCAGACCGCCGGAGCGTCCATGTCCTACCTCGTGCTGGCCAGAAAATGGCGACCCCGGCGCTTCGCCGAGCTGGTCGGCCAGGAACACGTCGTCCGCGCGCTCACCAACGCGCTCGACACCGGCCGCGTCCACCATGCCTTCCTGTTCACCGGCACCCGCGGCGTCGGCAAGACCACGATCGCGCGCATCTTCGCCAAGAGCCTGAACTGCGAGCGCGGCGCGGGCGCGGAGCCCTGCGGCGAGTGCAACGCCTGCCTGGACATCGACGCCGGCCGCTTCGTGGACCTGCTGGAGATAGACGCCGCCAGCAACACCGGCGTGGACGACGTGCGCGCGCTGATCGAGAACGCGCAGTACATGCCGGCGCGCGGGCGCACCAAGGTCTACCTGATCGACGAAGTCCACATGCTGTCCAAGAGCGCCTTCAACGCGCTGCTCAAGACGCTGGAGGAACCGCCGGGCCACGTGAAGTTCCTGCTCGCCACCACCGATCCGCAGAAGCTGCCGGTGACGGTGCTCTCGCGCTGCCTGCAGTTCAACTTGCGCCGCCTCGAGGTCGGGCAGATCCGCGGCCAGATGGCGCGCATCCTCGCGGCCGAGGGCATCGCCGCCGAGGAGGGCGCGCTCGAACTACTGGCGCGCGCCGCCGACGGCTCGTTGCGCGACGGCCTGTCGCTGCTCGACCAGGCCATCGCCTACACCGGCGGCGCACTCCAGGAGCCGGGCGTCAACGCCATGCTCGGCACGGTCGAGCGCGCGCAGGTCGGCGTCCTGCTCGAGGCGCTGGCCGCGGGCGAGGGCCGTTCACTGATGCAGGCCATCGAGGCCATGGCCCAGTACTCGCCGGACTTCGGCCAGGTGCTGGAGGACCTTGCCATCGAACTGCATCGCATCCAGGTGCGGCAGCTGGTGCCGTCCTTCGAGGGCGAAACCTCGCGGGTGGACAGCGCCGGACTGGCGGCGCGGCTTTCGCCGGAACTGGTGCAGCTCTGGTACCAGATGGCGGTGACCGGGCGCCGCGACCTCGGCCTGGCGCCGAGCCCGCGTGCCGGTTTCGAGATGAGCCTGTTGCGGATGCTGGCGTTCCGGCCAGCGGAATCTGGTGGCCAGGCGGCAACGGCTCCCGAGCGGACGGCGGCGGGCGCGGGATCGCCTTCGCGCAGCACGCCTTCGGCGCGCGCCGGTGCGCCGGCCGCGACGTCCCCTGCGGTGGCGCCGGAACCCGCGCGCCTTGAACCTTTGCGCGCGGAGCCTGCGCGCGCCGAACCGCTGCCGCTCGCCAGTGCCGACGACTGGCATGCGCTGGTGACGACTTGCGGCCTGAAGGGTCCGGCCTTGCAGTTGGCTTCGCACTGCGCCTTCCTCGGACGCGACGCCGATACCCTGCGCGTGCACCTCGCCACGGAGGATGCGCACCTGCGTTCGGACGGCTCGGTGCGGCAGGTCCTGCAGGCGTTGTCGGCCGTGCTCGGCGCGGCGGTCACGCTGCGCTTCGAGGCGGCCGCCGGGCCGGCCGCGGCGGAAACGCCGCAAGGACGCCAGCAACGCGAGCGCGACGCGCGCCAGCGCGCCGCCGAACAGGATTTCCGCGCCGACCCGGTGGTGAGCCAGTTGCTCGGCCAGGGTGGCAGCATCGTCCCCGAATCCATCCGACCCTTGAGCGAGAACGGAACATGAGAGGCAACATCGCGCAAATGATGCAGCAGGCCCAGCGCATGCAGGACAACCTCAAGCGCGCGCAGGAAGAGCTGGCGAACGTCGAGGTCACCGGCCAGGCCGGCGGCGGCGTCGTCGCCGTCACGATCACCGGCAAGATGGAACCGCGGCGCGTGCACGTGGATCCGTCGGTGCTCGGCGACGCCGAGATGCTCGAGGACCTGCTGATGGCCGCGCTCAACGACGCCCACGCCAAGGCCAATGCCGAGAGCGAGAAGCGGATGGCCGAAGCCACCGCCGGGATGAAGCTTCCCGGCGGGATGAAGCTGCCGTTTTGAGCGCCGCGCCGCTGCTCGACCAGTTGATCGAGGCGCTGCGCTGCCTGCCGGGCGTGGGTGCCAAGAGCGCGCAGCGCATGGCCTACCACCTGCTCGAGCGCAACCGCGAAGGCGGCGCCCGGCTGGCGCGCGTGCTCGCCGAGGCGGTCGAGCGCATCGGCCATTGCCGGCAGTGCCGCGATTTCAGCGAGCAGCCGCTGTGCGCGACCTGCGCCAGCGCCTCGCGGGATCCGGCCCTGCTGTGCGCGGTGGAGACGCCCGCCGACCGGCTGGTGGTGGAGCAGGCGACCGGGTACCGGGGCCTGTATTTCGTGCTGCAGGGGCGCTTGTCGCCGCTCGATGGCATCGGCCCGAAGGAACTCGGGCTCGACCTGCTCGCGCGCCGGCTGGCCGAGGGTGCCGTGCGCGAATTGATCATCGCGACCAATCCGACCGTCGAGGGCGAGGCCACCGCGCATTACCTGGCGCAGCTGGCGCGGCAGTTCGAGGTCCGGCCGACGCGGCTGGCGCACGGCCTGCCGCTGGGCGGGGAACTGGAATACGTGGACCGCGGCACGCTCGCGCATGCCTTCGGCTCACGGCAGGATGCAGGGCACTGAGGAGGAGCCGGGCGTGACCGACAGCATCTTCGATCGCATCATCCGCCGGGAGATCCCGGCCGACATCGTCCACGAGGACGAGGACCTGGTCGCCTTCCGCGACATCTCGCCGCAGGCGCCGGTGCACGTGTTGTTCGTGCCGAAGAAGAACTATCGCAGCCTGGCGGAAGTGCCCGCCGACGAGGCGGCCCTGCTCGGGCGCCTGCTGCTCGCGGCGGCGGCCTACGCGCGCAAGGAAGGCTTCAGCGACGACGGCTACCGCATCGTCGTGAACACCAACCGCGACGGCGGCCAGACGGTTTTCCACCTGCACGTGCACCTGCTGGCCGGCCGTGCGATGCACGGCGGCTTCGGCTAGCCGAGAAGACGCCGGCTTTCGCTGGCGCCAGTATCCAGACGCCGCCGCATGCGGCGGCGTCAGCGGGTCACCAGCGACGACCCCAGCCCATACCCCAGCCCCAGCCGCCGTAGCCGCGGTACCAGGGGTCCACGATGACATCCCTCTCGCGACGCTCGGGCCAAAGGTAGACCACCTCGGCGGCGACACGCGGGTAGCGGTAATCGTAGTTGCCGACCTTGCGGGTCTCGAAGCCTTCGACGCGGCCCGAGATCGTGACCTCGCGACCAGCAAGGAAGACCTCGGGGTCGTAGAAGCCTGCGCGGCAGGCGATGAAGCGGCCGAGGCTGCGATCGACGTCCTGCGGGCGCCCCGACACCGTCAGCGGCGCGGCGACGATCTCGAAGCAGCTGTTCTGGCTGCCGGGCTCGACCAGCACGATGCGACCGCCCCATCGGACCACTTCGCCCAGGCCCTCGCGTTGGACGGCCTGTTCCGGCGTGACCTGGGAGAACTGCCCCTGCAGCGGCTTCGGCGGGCTGGCGCAGCCGGCGAGGGCAAGGGCGGCGAGGAGGGCGGAGGCGTGCAGGGTCTTCATGGCGGAGTCCTTGGGAAACGGTCCGGGCGCGGCATCCGGATGCCACGCAGACCGCGGATGAGGCGGGTTTGTTCCTCGTCCGTGAGGCTGGCGCCAGCGTATCGCCAATCGCAGTAACGCTCGCTGAGTGCGATGAGATCGTTGCCGCTGGCCGGCGCTGCCGCCGCCAGCCGCCGCGCCCAGGCCAGCGGCGGTTCGCTCGGCGCCTTGCGCCAGCCGGCGCGGCCCAGCCGGCGGGTGGTCTCGCGCCAGGCGCGCACCAGCGGGTGGCTGCGGTCGCGGTGCTGCCGCAGCAGGAACCAGAAGGTCACCAGTGCCGCCAGCAGCGAGCCGAGGGCGAATGCCAGCACCAGCTGCCACCCCTCGGCGTTGTCGATGCCGAAGGGCCGCAGCAGGTTCTGCTGCCGCGCGGCGTTGAAGCCCAGCACCAGCTCGTTCCATTGCCGGCGCAGGAAATCGCTGCCGTCGAACATCGGCCGCAGCATGCCCGCCGCGGCGCCGGCGAATCCGCCTTCCTGCTGGCGCAGCTGCAGATCGTCCAGGGTATCCAGGATGTTGTCCGGCGCCACCGCGGCGGTCGGATCCACCCGCACCCAGCCGCGGTCCTGGATCCACACCTCGTTCCAGGCGTGGGCATCCTTGTGCTTGAGCAGCCAGTAGTCGCCGATCGAGTTGTAGTGGCCGCCCACGTACCCGGTCACCACCCGCGTCGGCACGCCGGCCGCACGCATGAACACCGCGTAGGCCGAACTGAAGTGCTGGCAGAAACCCGTGCGCGTGTCGAACAGGAACTCGTCGGTGGAATGGAAACCCAGCGGCGGCACCGAGATCGAATACTTGAAATCGCGCTTGACCAGGGCCAGGAAGCGCTGCGACAGCGCCAGCGGATCGGGCGTCTCCGCGGCCCACTGCCTCGCCATTGCGACGGTGCGCGGATTGCGTTGCGGCGGCAGCGCCAGCGCGCCGCGCCGCTGCCAGTCGCGCAGCCCGTCCACGAAGCGCGCGTCCGGGTGCGACACGCCGGTGTAGCGCACCAGGTTGTTGATGGGCTCGACGGTGATCGCCGTCAGTTCGCCATTGAGGCCCGAGCCCCCGGGCGCGCCATCGGGCAGGTCGAGCACCAGCAGGTCCCGGCGTTCGGTCGGCTCGAGCGTGAGCTCGTAGCGCACGGTCGCGGCGCCCGCCTGCAGGCGCGGCGCGGGCAGGTGGCGCGCCGTCGGATCGCGCGTCCACGCTTCGCCGTCGTATTGCGTGAGCACCGGTCCGCGCCAGTACATCTGCGTGCGCGGCGGCGTGCGGCCGATGAAGCGCACGCGGAAGGCGGCGCTGTCGTCCGCCAGCGCGTCGAGCCATTCGTTCGGCGTCATGCGATCGCCCAGGCCCGCGCGGCTGACGGAGTTCTCCGGCAGGCCCCACAGCGGGGCCGCGAGCCGCGGAAACAGCCAGAAGCCCGCCAGCGCCATCGGCACGGCCAACGCGAGCGCGCCGCCGGCCTGGCGCAGCGAAGGCAGTAGCGCCCGCGGCTTGCCGGGCACCAGCAAGGACCAGGCCAGCAGCGAGATGCCAACCGCGGGCAAGGCCAGCGACAGGGTGACCGGCCCCTGGTCCTGCAGGAAGGCGGCAAACGGCGCGAAGAGGGAGAAGCCCAGCAGACTGTGCGCGTCGCGTTGCTCGTGCGTTTCGAAGGGCTTGAGCAGCAGCATCGCCAGCAGGCCGGCGCAGGAGGTGTCGCGACCGATGCGGAAGTCGTAGGCCGCCAGCACCAGCAGGCCCAGCGCCAGCGTGACGACCAGCCGCAGCCACGCCGGCAGGGGTCGCTCGGTCAGCAGCGCCACCACCCATACCAAGCCCAGCACGCCGGCGAACCAGCCGGGTACCAGCAGCAGCAGCGGCAGGGCGCAGGCGGCCGCCGCCACCAGGCACCAGCGCCGCACCGGTGCGGGCAAAGCCTCGCTCATGCGCCTCCACCCGGCAGCAGGGCCAGGGCGCGCAGGCAGGCATGGCGGTGTTCGCCGCCGCGTCCCGCCGGAAGGCGCGAGCCGGGGATCGTGAGCGCATAGCGGCTGCCGCTGCGTTCGGCCTCGACCACCCAGCGCGCGAGCCGGCGGATCCGGTCCTCGCGCGGCAGGCCATGGGTCTGGTTCCAGTCGATTTCGATGTCGCGTGCCACCGCGGCCTCGTACTCGCGCACCAGCAGGCGATCGGCTCGGGCCGAGGCCTTCCACGCGATCTGCCGCTGCATGTCGCCGGGCCGGTAGTCACGCAGATGGTGCGGTTGCTCGCCATGCGCCCGCGTGCGCGGCGAATCGCCGTCGCCGGGGGCCACCGGCAGGGGCGGTGCGTTGGCTTCCAGCGACGGGTACACCAGCAGGGCGGTATCGGGGCGCAGCCAGCTCCACGCCCGGGCCAGACCGAGCGGGCGCAAGGTGCTCAGGCGCAGCCTGCCGCAGTCCATCCAGCCGCGGCGCAAGGTGGGCAAGGGCAGCACGATCTCCGCCTCGCCGCCGGCCGCGAGGTCGAAGATCGCCGACCGAGCGCCGACCAGGATCTCGAGCCCGGGGCGCTCGCGCGATCCGTCGGCGTCGAAGCGCAGCCGCAGCGCAAGCGCCTCCCCGGCGAACACCGGCTCGGCGTGCAGCGCCTTCAGCCGCACGCCCGACAGGATCAGGTGCCCGTGCACGAGCGCGTTGTGGCCCACGCCCGCGAGCAGGAACACCAGCAGCAGCGCCGGGTTGTTGTTGTAGTTGAGCCCGCCGACCAGCATCGTCACCAGCAGGGCGCCCAGGAACAAGCCGAATCCGGTCGGCAGCACGTAGATCCGCCGCCGGTGGATGCGCACCGGCACGGCCTCGGGCTGCTTCGGGCGCACGAAGGCGTAGCGCGCCATCCGGTCGCCGAATCGTTCGACGCCGTCGCGAACCTGCTCGGCCATGCTCAGTCGACGGCGACGGCTTTCAGGATCGAAGCCGCCAGCGCCTCGCGGGTGCCGCCCTCGGCTTCGGGCACCAGCCGATGGGCCGCGACTTCGACGAAAAGCGCCTGCACGTCCTCTGGCAACACATGCGCGCGCCCGGCCAGCAGCGCATGCGCGCGCGCGCCCTGCAGCAGGGCCAGGCCGGCGCGCGGCGACAGGCCCACGCGTACGCCGCGATGCCGGCGGCTCTCGGCCAGCAGGGCCTGCACGTAGGCCACCAGTGCCTCGCTGGCGTGCACGCGGGCGACGCTGGCGCGCAGCGCGGCGAGGTCATCGGCGGTGAGCTGGGGCATCGCCGCGGCCACCATCTCGCGACGATCGCCGCCGGCCAGCATGGCGCGCTCCGCGGCGGCGTCCGGGTAGCCGAGGTTGAGCCGCAGCAGGAAACGGTCGAGCTGCGAGTCGGGCAAGGGGAACGTGCCCGCGAGGTCGGCGGGATTCTGGGTGGCCATCACGAAGAAGGGCTGCGGCAGCGAATGGCAGACGCCATCCACCGTCACCTGCTGTTCGGCCATGGCTTCGAGTAGCGCGCTCTGGGTGCGCGGCGGCGCGCGGTTGATCTCGTCGGCCAGCACCAGTTGCGCGAACACCGGGCCCGGGTGGAAGCGGAACTCGCGCGCGGTCGGGTCGAAGATCGATACGCCGATGATGTCGGAAGGCAGAAGGTCGGAGGTGAACTGCATGCGCTGGAAGTCGAGTGCGAGCGTCGCCGCCATCGAGCGCGCCAGCGTGGTCTTGCCCAGGCCCGGCAGGTCCTCGATCAGCAGGTGGCCGCCGGCGAGCAGGGTGGTGAGGGCCAATCGCACCTCGCGCTCCTTGCCGAGCACGAGGCCGTTGATCTGCGCAAGCGCGGCGGCCAGCGAAGCGCGCAGGGGGTCGGGTAGGATGGCGACTTTGATGGCCTGCACGTTCATGGGCGGTTCCGGATGCCGGAGATGGGGGGCGAAGGCTTCGATGCTGGCATGAAAACCGGTCGCCCGCGCGTGAACTTCGTCGCGGCGTGGGCGGCCGTGCAGCTGGCGAAGCTGCTGATCGCCGCGCGCCTGCCCCTGTTCGTGGACGAGGCGTTCTATGCCTGGGAAGCGCGTCATCCGGCCTGGGCCTATTCCGACCTGCCGGGCCTGACGGCGTGGCTGGCGCGCCTCGGGCTCGTGCTGGGCGACGGCGCCCTGGCGCTGCGGCTGCCATTCCTCGCGATCGGCGCGAGCCTGCCCTGGCTGGTGCGTCGCATCGCCTTGCGCGTGGCCGGGTCGGACGCGGCCGATCGCGCGGCCTGGCTGGCCCTTTTGATGCCGCTGTCCGGCCTGATGGGCGTGCTGGCCGTGCCCGACGTGGCGCTGGTGGGCGCCAGTTTGCTCGCCATGGATGCGGTGCTGGCCCTGCGCGAGCGCGTGCAGGTCGCCGCGGCCCTGCAGCTGGCCCTCGCCCTGGTCGTCGGCGCGCTCGCGCACTACCGCTTCGGCCTGGTGCTGGTGGCGGGCGGCGCCGCGATGGTCGCCGACGCGCGCGCCCGCGCCTGCCTGCGCCATCCGATGGTGCTGGTCGCGCTGGCGGCGGGCGTGTTCGCCTGGTGGCCCGCGCTGCAGTGGAACCTGGCCCATGGCGAGGCGGCGTTGCGCTTCCACCTGCTCGAGCGCAATCCCTGGCGCTTCCGCGCCGATGGCGCGACCTGGTTGCCGATCCAGGTGCTGCTGGTGACGCCGGCGCTGTTCGTCCTGCTGCTGGTCGCGCTCCGTGACGGGTGGCGCCAGTCCGGGCCGCCGCGGCTGCTCGCAGTGGCTGGCGCGATCGCGGGCCCCGGCCTGCTGGCGCTGGCCTTCTTCGCCGATCGCGAGCGCGTGAGCTTCCATTGGCCGCTGTCGGGGTGGATGGTGCTGCTGCCCTTGGCGGCGGTCGCGCTGGCGCGCTGGCGTCGCCGCGCGCGCACCGCCGTATTCAGCCTCGCGGCGCTGGGCCTGCTGCTGGGCACGGCCTTCCTGGCGGTCGCCGGCAGCGCGGGGCTGCGCGAGCGACTCGCCGCCAGCCGCCTCTATCCCAACGACGTCGGCGGTTGGCCGGCGATCGCCGCCGACGCGCGCACCTGGCCTCGCGATCGCGTCTGGATCGCCGGTGATTTCGAACTGGCCGCGCAACTCGCCTTCGCCAGCGGCCGGCGCGACATCCGCGTGCTCGACAGCCCGCTCAATCAGAAGCACGGCCGAGCCGCACAGCTCGCATTGTGGGGATACGACCAGCTGCCGGCGCGCGGTCCCGTGCTGCTCGCGGTGGAAGACAGCGCCACGCCGATGAAGCTGCGGCTGGCGGCCTACCACCGGCTGTGTTCGCGCCTGGGCCGCCTGCCGGCGCCGCGCCTGGTGTGGGCCGACCATGGCCGCAAGCGCTATTTCGTGTATCGCCTGGACGTGCCGCTGCCATCCGGTCCCTGCGTCGTGCCAGCGCTGTCGTGGGTGGACGCACCCAGCCCCGGCGCTCGCGTGGACGCCACCTTCGAAGCGCGCGGCTGGGCCTTCAAGGACGGCGCCGGCCTGCGCAAGGCAGAGGTTCTCGTGGACGGTCGCGTCGTCGCGGCGGCCGAGTACGGCCTGCCGATGCCTGGCGTGGCCGACTACTGGCGCATCTCGACCGATCCGAACCATCCGAAGGTGGGTTGGCGGGCCCGGGTGGACACGGCCGGGTTGCCGCCCGGCACCCACTGGCTCGGCCTGCGCCTGCACGGCGCCGACGGCAGCGTCGAGGACGCGCCGGAACAGCCCTTCGTGCTGGATTCGCCGGCGCGCTAGGGCAGGCGGAAGCCGACCTCGCGCAAGGCATGCGCAAGCGCGATCAGCGGCAGGCCGACCAGCGCGGTGGGGTCGAGCGATTCGATCGCCTCGAACAGGCTGATCCCCAGCCCCTCCGCCTTGAAGCTGCCCGCGCAATCGTAGGGCTGCTCGGCGTGCAGGTAGCGCTCGATCGTGCCGTTGTCGAGCGCGCGGAAGCGCACCACGGTGACGTCGGCGAACTCGAACCGGCGCGGTTCCCCTTGGCGCAGCAGGCACACCGCGGTGTGGAATCGCAGTTCGCGGCCGGACGCCGCGGCAAGCTGGTCGGCGGCACGCTCGAAACTGCCCGGCTTGCCCAGTGCGCTGCCGTCGAGCTCGGCGACCTGGTCGGAGCCGATCACCCATGCCTCGCGGAAGCGGTCGGCCACGGCGCGCGCCTTGTCGGCGGCCAGCCGGCGCGCGAGGTGCCGGGGCAGTTCGTGAGGTAGGGGCGTCTCGTCCACTTCCGGCCGGGCGACCTCGAAGGGCAGGCCCAGGCGTTCGAGCAAGGCACGGCGGTAAGGCGAGGTGGACGCGAGAACCAGCATGGCTCAGCCGCCGGGCGGACGCCGCAGGCCTGGCGGCTCGCGCAGGGCCGCCTCGGCGGCCGCGGCGGTGGCGGTGGCCAGGTCGCTGCCCACCGTGTCCAGGGCCTGCAGGCGCAGGTCCAGGCGTTCATGCACCCGCGCCAGGGCGGCGCAGGCCTCGTCGAGCTCCTGTTGCGTGGCCAGCGCGCCGTGGCGCTGGATCCAGAGCCGGTGCTGCAGCACGTCGCGCTTGGCCTCGCGGATCGGCAGGCTGCCTTCCAGCGAGGCCTGGGCCTCGGCGGCGATGTCGGCCGGCACCCGCTGCACCAGCGGCTTGAGCGAGCTCATGCGCGCCTGGCTGCGATCGAGCAGGGATTCGACCTCGTCGGCGAGGTCGAGCATGCGCTTGAGGGTGCGCTGGCGGCGCTGGCCGATGGCATGGGTGCGCCAGAGCATGACGGCCACGGTCACCACCAGCAGCGCGACGACGGTGATGATGGGGACTCGCATGCGGGCATCCAGGAGGCTCCGGCCAGTCTGCACCAGCCCCGTGCCTCCCGCAAACCGGTGCCCCACGCAAGCGATGGCGCCCGCAAATTGCCGGTAAGCCCCCGTCGCGGCAGGGGTTTTGGTTTGACACACCCGGCGGCCGCTGCCTATACTTGCGCGCTTATGTCCGCAACCCTGCCCGCGGTGGTCGATGTCTGGCGCATGGTGGCGGCCAAGCGGTACCTGGACGGCACGTTGCCGCTGGACGCCTTCGGGCGCCTGCGGAGCAGCCTGACCGATACCGCGGGCGAGTGCCGCTTCAGCCTGGAGTTCGGCCGCGACGCGATGGACCAGCCATTCGTCGAGGTGCGCGCCGAGGCCGACCTGCCCCTGCTGTGCCAGCGCACGCTCGAGCGCTACCTGCAGCCGGTCGCGGTGGTGCAACGGCTGGGGCTGATCACGTCCGAGGCGCAGGAGGACTCGCTGCCGGAAGGGATGGAGCCGCTGCTGGTGGGTGAGAATGCCGAAGTCCGACCGATCGACCTGGTCGAGGATGAGTTGATCCTCGCCGTGCCGGTGGTCCCGATGAATCCCGAGTCCAGCCTGCCGGATGCCGTGCGGGTGGAGGACGAGGACAACGAAGTCAAACCGAACCCTTTCAGCGTCCTCGCGGCCCTGAAGGACCACAAGAAGTAGTTGGAGCAAGCCATGGCCGTCCAGAAGTCCCGTCGTACCCCGTCCACCCGCGGCATGCGCCGCGCGCACGACAAGCTGTCGGCGAAGCAGCTGTCCACCGACGTCACCACCGGCGAGACCCACCTGCGCCACCACGTGACCAAGGACGGCTTCTACCGCGGCCGCAAGGTCGTGGACGTGAAGTCGGCGGTCAGCGTCGAAGAATAAACCGCGACGGCCGCACCGCGGCCTCGTGGGAAGCGCGCGGCGGGCCCCCGGCCCGCCGTTCGCGTTTGCAGCACCCCGTCGGCAGCCACCTCCGACGCGGCAGTCACCTCTGAAGTGGAGCAGGGCATGGCGATCCATTCGCGCATCGTGGGTACCGGCAGCTACCTTCCGGAGAAGGTGCTGACCAACGCCGACCTCGAGAAGATGGTCGACACCAACGACGAGTGGATCGTCAGCCGCAGCGGCATCCGCGAGCGCCACATCGCCGCCGAGGGCGAGACCACCGGCGACCTCGCCTTCCACGCCGCCACGCGCGCGCTGGGAGCCGCCGGCCTGGCGGCCGCCGACGTCGAGCTGATCGTGCTCGGCACCACTACCCCCGACCTGATCTTCCCGTCCACCGCCTGCCTGCTGCAGCACCGCATCGGCGCCAACGGCTGCCCGGCCTTCGACGTCAACGCCGCCTGCTCGGGCTTCATCTACGCGCTCAGCGTCGCCGACCAGTTCATCCGCAGCGGCATGGTGAAGAATGCCCTGGTGGTCGGCGCCGAGACGCTCTCGCGCATGGTCGACTGGACCGATCGCGGTACCTGCGTGCTGTTCGGCGACGGCGCCGGCGCGGTGGTGCTCAAGGCCGACGACGAGGCCGGCATCATCTCGACGCACATGCATGCCGATGGCGGCAAGCGCGACCTGCTCTACAACCCGGCCGGCGTGTCGGTCGGTTTCGACACCTCGCTGCCCAACGCCGGCGTGAAGGTGCTGATGGCCGGCAGCGACGTCTTCAAGTACGCGGTGAAGGCGCTCGATTCGGTCGTCGAGGAAACCCTGCAGGCCAATGGCCTGGACAAGCACGACCTCGACTGGCTGATCCCGCACCAGGCCAACCTGCGCATCATCGAGGCCACCGCCAAGCGCCTGGAGATGCCGATGGACCGCGTCATCGTGACCGTGGACCGCACCGGCAACACCTCCGCCGGCTCGGTGCCGCTGGCGCTCGACGAAGCCGTGCGTTCGGGCAAGGTGCAGCGCGGCCAGCTGCTGCTGCTGGAGGCCTTCGGCGGCGGCTTCACCTGGGGCTCGGCGCTGATCCGCTACTGAGCCACCATCCGCCGCGGTACAGACGTTCCCGCGGCGCGGCCCGTAGAATGCGCGCTCCATTTTCCCGAGCTACCCGATGAACCCCACGTTTGCCTTCGTGTTTCCCGGCCAGGGATCGCAGAGCCTCGGCATGCTGTCCGATCTCGCCGCGGCGCATCCGCAGGTGCGCGCGAGCTTCGACGAGGCGTCCGCGGGCTGCGGCGTGGACCTGTGGGCGCTGAGCCAGCAGGGGCCCGAAGAGAAACTCAACCAGACCGAATACACGCAGCCCGCCCTGCTGGCTGCCAACGTGGCGGTTTGGCGCGCGTGGGTGGGCGCGGGCGGCGCGCAACCCGCGCGCTTCGCCGGCCACAGCCTGGGCGAGTACGCCGCGCTGGTCGCCGCCGGCGCGCTGGCGCTGGGCGACGCGGCGAAGCTGGTGCGCGAGCGCGGCCGGCTGATGCAGGCCGCGGTGCCGGCCGGCACGGGCGCGATGGCCGCGGTGCTCGGCGCCGAGGATGCCGTCGTTGCCGAAGTGTGCGCGCAGGTGTCCGGCGACGAGGTGGCGGTGCCGGCCAATTTCAATTCGCCGGGCCAGGTGGTGATCGGCGGCCATGCGGCCGCGGTGGATCGCGCGCTCGCGGAACTGTCCGCGCGCGGCGTGCGCAAGGCGGTCAAGCTCGCCGTCAGCGTGCCCTCGCATACGCCGCTGATGCGCGAGGCGGCCGAGCGCCTCGGCGAGTCCATGGTCGCGATGGCCTGGCAGCTGCCGGATCGGCCGGTGGTGCAGAACGCGGATGCCACCGTGTATGCCGACGTGGATGCCATCCGGGCCGCGCTGGTGCGCCAGCTCTACCTTCCCGTGCGATGGACCGGCTGCGTGCAGGCGCTGGCCGCGGCAGGCGCGACCGAACTGGTCGAATGCGGACCCGGCAAGGTGCTCGCGGGCCTGGCGAAGCGCATCGACAAATCGCTCGCCGCGCGCGCGATCGGCGCCCCGGCCGACTTCGACCTCGCGCTGGCCGAACTCGCCGCCCGCTGACGTAGCCGCAAGCATTCCCGAACGAATCACAGGAGCCGTCCATGCCCCAGTCCCTCACAGGCGAAATCGTCCTGGTCACCGGCGCCAGCCGCGGCATCGGCGCGGCGATCGCCGACACCCTGGCGGCGCGCGGCGCCACCGTCATCGGCACCGCCACCACCGAGTCCGGCGCGGCCGCGATCGGCGAGCGCCTCGCGCAGTGGAACGGCGCGGGCCGCAGGCTTGACGTCACCGACGGCGCCGCGATCGAGGCACTGGTCGATGCGATCGGCGCCGAGTTCGGCCCGGTGTCGATCCTCGTCAACAACGCCGGCATCACCCGCGACCAGTTGCTGATGCGCATGAAGGACGAGGACTGGAACGCCATCCTCGACACCAACCTCAGCTCGGTCTTCCGTGCCTCCAAGGCGGTGCTGCGCGGCATGATGAAGGCGCGCAAGGGGCGCATCATCTCGATCGCCTCGGTCATCGGCCTGACCGGCAACGCGGGGCAGTCCAACTATGCCGCCGCCAAGGCCGGCATCATCGCCTTCTCCAAGTCGCTGGCCAAGGAAATCGGCAGCCGCGGCATCACCGTCAACGTGGTGGCCCCCGGCTTCATCGAGACCGACATGACGCGCGCGCTGCCGGAATCGCAGAAGGACGCGATGCAGGGCCAGATCGCCCTCGGCCGCTTCGGCGCCACCAGCGACATCGCCGAGGCGGTGGCCTTCCTGGCCAGCCCGGCCGCCGGCTACATCACCGGCGAGACCCTGCATGTCAACGGGGGCATGTACATGGCCTGAGCCTTGACGGGCCGGGTTTTGCGTATAATTCAGGTTGCCGCCGTACGGCCGGGGCGACCCGGGGCCGCCGCGAGGCTGGCCGACACCGCCGCCACCATTCATCCGAACCACATTCCGGGAGGAGATCCACCCATGAGCACCATCGAAGAACGCGTCAAGAAGATCGTCGTCGAGCAGCTGGGCGTCAAGGAAGAAGAAGCGACCAACAACGCCTCCTTCGTCGACGACCTGGGCGCCGACTCGCTGGACACCGTCGAGCTGGTGATGGCGCTCGAGGAAGAGTTCGAGTGCGAGATCCCGGACGAGGAAGC